>CAIVPM010000062.1 GCA_903907815.1 uncultured Chitinophagaceae bacterium
AAGAACATCTTTCTCTTCTTGGGAAACTGATGGAAATACATGACGAGAATCCCTTTAAAACAAAGGCTTACAGCTCGGCAGCATTTACTATTAAACAAATTAGTTTCGAATTAGCATCAATTGAAAAAGAAAAAATTGCTACCATAAAAGGTATTGGTGCATCTACTGCAAAAAGTATTATTGAATTAATTGAAACTGGTCAGATTGCTTATCTAAATCAATTAATAGAAAAGACTCTTGCAGGCGTAATAGAAATGCTGAACATTAAAGGTATTGGTCCTAAGAAAATTGCTACCATCTGGCACGAACTGGAAATAGAATCACTGGGTGAATTGCTATATGCCTGCAACGAAAATAAACTTACTTTATTTAAAGGCTTTGGCGAAAAGACGCAACAAAGTATTAAGGAATCAATAGAATTTTATCTGGCACAAACAGGTAAATTATTATATGCAGAAGCAACAGCTATAGTTGACAATTTATTACAAACAATAAACAACAACTTCCCTAATGATATTACTTATATAACGGGCGATTATAGAAGACAAATAGAAACCATTGATCAGATAGAATGGGTAACTACTATATCCCCTAATTTAATAGAAACATTCTTTTCACAATTAGCATTTACAACAACAATTACTGAAGAAAATACTATTACATGTGTAAATGAGAATAATTTAAAACTATGTTTTTATTGCTCAACTGCATCAGCAATTAATGCAACACTTTTTGAAACAAGTTGTAGTGAAATATTCTTACAGGAATGGACAGCGCAATTTGGTACTCTTACAGATAAAAAATATGAAAACGAAGAGCAGATTTTTCAGGAAGCAGGCAAGCCATTTATTCCTACATACCTTAGAGATAGCAGTGAAATAATTTCGACTATTGACAGCCTTGATATCAGTACTATTATTCAGCCAAAAGATATTAAAGGCATTATTCATAGTCATAGCAACTGGAGTGATGGGAAAAATACGCTGGAAGAAATGGTGCAGGCGGCTATTAAAAGAGGATATGAATATTTATTAATCAGCGATCACTCCAAGAGTGCATTTTATGCAAATGGATTGAAAGAAGACCGTATTGCTGCTCAACAAATGCAGATAGATGAACTGAATAAAAAGTATGCACCATTTGTAATCTTTAAAGGAATAGAGTGTGATATTTTATATGATGGCTCTTTAGATTACAGTCAGGATGTTTTATCCAGCTTCGATTTAGTAATAGCCTCCGTACATTCCAATTTAAAGATGGATGAGACCAA
Organism: uncultured Chitinophagaceae bacterium; assembly: GCA_903907815.1. Taxonomy (GTDB): domain Bacteria; phylum Bacteroidota; class Bacteroidia; order Chitinophagales; family Chitinophagaceae; genus CANFLJ01. Next base: position 1,271 of record CAIVPM010000062.1, read on the forward strand.
AGCTATGCAAAGACTATTAAAAGCCATAGAATCGCCTTATACGTCCATTTTAGGACATATGACAGGTAGATTATTACTTAGCAGAAATGGTTACCCTATCCAGCATACTACTATTATTGATGCCTGTGCTGCAAATAATGTAGTAATTGAATTGAATGCCAATCCAAGAAGACTGGATATTGACTGGCGTTTTATTGATTATGCTTTACAAAAAAATGTACTCATCTCTATTAATCCAGATGCGCATAGCATAGAGGGATACGATGATTGTAAATATGGTGTACTGGTTGCACAAAAGGCAGCATTGCCAGTGCAAAAGAACTTAAGTAGTTTTAATCTTTCAGAAATGCAGGCTTTTATAAGTAGTCAGCATGTAAAACGATAGTCTTTTATTTTGGTTCAAGATGTTCAAGGAGTTTAAAAGATTTTATATATTAATATAGTTTACCTGTATTAATAATTCCTTTCTATATCGGATCTACATCGATATGAATACCAACATTTCTTAAATACTGATTAGCTTTCAGCAAAGCTATCTGTTCATGAATTGTACTTTTACATCTTGCAACAGTGGCATTATCCTTTGGCAACTTAATTAGTACATCCCATAAAAAAAGGTTCCTGATTCTTTCTATTACCGGTTGGGCGGGGCCAGTGATATTTGCTCTGAAGGATTTATCCATCCCATCTTTAAACTGTAGTGCGGCATCCTGAGCCAACCCATTATTCTTATGTTTAAAAGTAAGTTTTATTAGTCTGGTATAAGGAGGATAATTATGCGCCTTTCTACCCTCCAGATCGTTCAGATACATTTTATGATAATCGTGTGTCATCAGAAAATGTAGTACAGGATGATGAACGTTGGATACCTGTATCAACACTTTCCCTATTCCATCCTTCCTCCCTGCCCTACCGCTTACCTGTTCCATCAATTGAAAGCTTCTTTCGTTCACCCTGAAATCGGTGAAGTTTAATATACCATCAGCATCTACAATACCTACCAGATTTACATGTTCAAAATCCAGTCCTTTCACAACCATTTGTGTACCTACCAGGATATCTATCTTCTGCTGTTCAAATTGTTTTATCAGAATATCATGATCATGCTTGCCTTTTACCGTATCATAATCCATACGGGATACTTTAGCATCGGGGAACTGTTCGCAGATAATTTCTTCCAGCTTTTCGGTACCAAAATTCTTCTGTATAAAATCGTGGTTACCGCAGGCTGCACAAGTATGCAGCATAGGATAATTAGCCCCACAATAATGACAGTTCAACTGGTTCTTCGATTTGTGATAGGTAAGCGTAACATCGCACTGTGTACAATGCGGTATCCATCCACAGGACTTACATAAAATATAGGGCGAATATCCTCTTCTGTTCTGAAATACAATCACCTGCTTTTTATCGTTCAGCGTTTGTTGTATAGCTTCAATCATTGCAGGCGCTAAAGCCGTTTTTACATTCCCTGCAGAATATACTTTCTTTAAATCTACTATTTCTATAGTAGGCAAATTTACGTTCCCAAAACGCTCACTTAATGTTACCAGTCCGAACTTATTATTACTCGCATTATAATAGCTTTCTATACTTGGCGTAGCACTTCCCAGCAATACTTTAGCACCACTAAGACTTGCATAGTATATGGCTGCATCGCGGGCATTGTATCTTGGAGCAGGATCAACCTGTTTATAAGATGTATCGTGTTCTTCATCTACTATAATTAACCCAAGATCTTTGAAGGGTAAGAAGATTGATGACCTTGCACCCAATACTATTTTTAGTTCACCCGTTTTTACTTTCTGCCAAATCTCTACTCTTTCATTCGAATTAAATTTAGAGTGATAGATACCAATATTCCCGCCGAAATAAATTTGCAATCTTCTGATAATCTGTGCCGTTAAAGCTATCTCGGGCAACATGTATAACACCTGTTTACCGGAGGCAATAAACTCTTCAATAAGTTTTACATATATCTGTGTTTTACCACTGGCAGTTACCCCATGTAAAAGACACACCGGCTTTTCCTGAAAGCATTGTTCTATTTGTTGCGCAGCTAATAACTGTACGTCAGATAATTCGAAGTTTACCGATATATCTTTATGCATAAAAGCAACCCTGTCTATGGCTCTTACTTCTTTGTATAAAATATTCTTTTCTATTAAACCTTTTAGTTGCGCAGCAGTAGCACCCGATTTTTTCAGCAACTCGCTTTGCTTTACTTCTCCTTCCAGTTTTACATAATACAGATAGGCCAGCAACAGCTCGGTTTGCTTTGCCGATTTAAGTACATTACTATTAAATAATGCTTCTAAATTACTTTCGTCTTTATACTGTTTATGAAGTTCTATATAGGTTTCTTTCTTAGGCTTAAACTTCTCTTTTAATTCTTCCCAAACAAAACATATTCTTTTCTCAATCAGCTTTTTTATAATAGGATAAACGTGTGTTGCTTCCAGTATCTGCTGCACTTCATTCATCCGCAATTCTTTTCTTATCTGCAACGCTTCAGCTACCAGGTATTCATAATCGGAAAGATTATCAGGTAGTTCTTCCAGCTCTTCGTTATAGGAAATCACACTCTCTCCAGATAGTTTTAAATTGGCGGGTAAAGCGGCCTGCATTACTTCCCCTTCCGAACATAAATAATAGTTGGAAATCCACTCCCAGAATTTCAGCTGAACAAGATGCAGTATAGGAGAATCGTCTAATACCTGATTAATTGCTTTTGGCGTAAATGCTTCTGGTTTATTATGGTGTATATTTTTTACTATCCCCGAATACTTTTTATTCCGCAGCTCTACTTCTACCCGCACTCCTACCGTTACTTGTTGAACATACTGCTCCGGTATCTGCCAGGTATAGTTTAATGGCAGAGCCAGTGGAATAATTATTTCGGCATAAGTATTTGTTGCAGTATTATCCAATTCCTGTGCTTATTTAAATTAACTGTGAAAAGCAAAAGCGGTATTCGCTAAAGAATACCATTACTGCAAACATAAGTGCTATATATATTCTGTGAATCAGAAAATATATAGATTATTAAAAGATAGACAGAAATATGCTTGTAACTATATACATTATTACCAACTAATAGGGTTTTCTATATCTTCATTTATTCCTATTGAAACACTGATAGTTGTTCCCTGGCCTATTTGAGAACTGATGTCTAAATTTCCCTCCAGTGCATTTACCCTTTCTCTCATTCCCAATAAACCATGATGAAGTCTTCTATCAACTCTGGAAGAGTCGAAGCCAATTCCATTATCCTGAATAACCATGCTTACAAAATTATCTTCCACTACAATTTTTATGGTCACTTCAGTTGCATTTGCATAGCGAAGTATATTGGTAAAAGACTCCTGATAGATTCTGAATAAGGTTAAACACAAATCGTGTTTAGTGGTAAATAAAAACTCCTCATTTACATTGGAAAATATCTTAACAGACATATTCTCCCCATTGTTATAGTTTTTAGAATGCCAGCGAATAGTATCTATCAATCCTACTTCTTCCAGCATTTGAGGGTAAATAGAATTATATAATTTACGACTTGTATTAACAGTGCTTACAGCAATCTCATTCACCTCATTTAGTTTATTGATTATCTTTTCCTTATCGTCCTCAATATGTTTTATTAACCAGGAAATACCCATCTTTAACCCTGTTAAATTCTGTCCTAATTCGTCATGTATTTCTTTAGCAATTAATTTTCTTTCCTTTTCCTTTACCGATACAAGATAATGTGACAATGATCTTAATTCACTTGTAATTTTTTTTAGTTCTTTTTCTTTTTCCTTGATCTCTGTTATGTCCAAAGCAGTGGTAGAAAAGAACTCTATATTTCCCTCGTCATCTTTCAATGGAATTACATTTTGCATAATAGGAACAACCTTTCCTGACTTACTAATTATACTTCCTTCGCCAGTCCACATTCCAATACTTTTTACAGAAGGAAATATTGTATTTTTAATTAATTCTATATCATCAGCATTTCTGAAATCAGTTAATTTATACTTTGTAATATCTTCATCAGGAGTGAATTCATATGCTTCTTTTAATGCATTATTCAGATACATAAAAGATTGATCCTTTGCACTGATAATACCTACAAAAGATTTTGATTGTTGAATAATACTGGCTAATTGTTTTACTTTATTATTAGCTATTTTATTCGCTAACTGTTGATCCAGCATTTCCATTCCCAGTTCAATAGTAACTACAATTTCTTCCAACGATGTTATCTCTTTTTCCTGAAAATATTCAGGCACATTCTCATACACGGTTAAAGCACCAACTGCAATTCCTTTATTTCTAATAGGAAAAACTGCTGAAGAATATATACCAAACTCTTTTGCTCTTTCCCTCCAGGGGATAGTGGATATATCATTATGAAAGTCGTTACAGATATAACGTTCATTATTTTTGATTGAATACCCAGTAGGCCCACTGCCATATTCAGTTTCATCTACTGTAATCTGAATTCCCTTTAAGTATTCTGCAGATTCGCCAGAGAACGAAACAATATGTCTTTTATCTTCTTCAACCATACCAATCCAGGCAAGTTTAAATCCACCAATGGAAGTAATTATATAACAGATATCCTGAAAAAATTTATCCCTTGATTTAAGGTTTACCAACAGCTTATTAATCTGGCTAATAATCTGGTATAATTTACTGGCATGTTCAAGATCTTTTTGTAGCTTATCTTTTTCTGTAATATCATTAAATATGCCTAATACACCTATTGCCTTACCCTCTTTATTTTTAAGGGGTACTTTAGATGTTTCAATAATAATTTTTTCTCCTTTTAAATTGAAAGCATTCTCCACAATACCCAATTTTACTGTATCATTCATCATCACCTCTTTATCATC
>CAIVPM010000063.1 GCA_903907815.1 uncultured Chitinophagaceae bacterium
ACTACTTAAAAACAGTAGAATAGTTAGTATAATTATTAATTTATTTGAAATTTTCATCTATATAAAGTTAGTCGGTTATTAAATAAATTATTTATGGATAAGATAATGTAGGACTCGTATATCCATCCCAGATAACAGCCTCCACTGAAGTGGACGTTAATCCCCAGAAAGTTGTTACAGTACCTACCACTTTTACTCTGCCAATAAAAAAGTAACCCGAAGCAGATAATGGTAAAGGATAAACACATGCTTGTCCACTTACCCCTGCACTAATTTGTACCTGTAAATCTGCAGATACAGCACCTGCAAGTACAGTAGCGCCTACTCCCCCACCTATTCTTGCAGTAACATCCAACCCTGCACAAACTTTTGTAGTAGTACAATTAGTCTTGGCATTTAAGCTAATCTGACCATCAATACCTGCACTGATTACCGCATCTAAAGAAGCTACATAAGGAACTCCAAAGAAAGGAAAATGACATGTCATTCCCCAGCTCCAGTTAGCTTGTCCATAATATCTCCTAGCGGTTTGTACACATGGACTAGCACCAGGACAGCACATATAATTACTTTCATACCCAAGACTACCTGTTGGTATCCAGCTACCACTTGGAGAGCAAGGAGAAACACCCCCATTTAACCCTGAAACTAAACAATTAACTAGCCGATCTTTCCAGGCAGTAAAATTGTAATTTATAGGGGTAAAACCAAAGGTGATATTCGTATTAACTACTTGCGTATTAGCGGTAAGTGTAACACCATCAGCAGTAGCAGTTGCTGTTTTATTTTCTACACCAGTTGTTCCAACTAAAGGAATGTATCCAAGTCCTGATGGAGAAATAGTAGCGGGATTAAACACTACCTGTGGGTGGCATGGCCCATCAAAAGTAAGAATGGCAATATCTTTTACATTCTTTACTGTATCTATACAACAAGGTAAAGTAAAGCCTGTTAAGGTAGCTTTTTGCACATGTTTTGTATCTGTATAAGTTACACCACCAATTGTATACACAACACTTACATCAAAAGAATTAGGTATTGCCCCTACATTTATTTGTACGTCATTACCAACAGCAGGACCAAAAGGTGTTGTCCAGTTTAAAGTACCACCATAAGGAAATACATCTGCATGTAGTGTAACCACTGTATCAGAACAGGAAATATCTCCAATAGTGGCTTTAATACTATATACTATAAACTCTTGTGATTCATTGCCCGTTTCATTCTTTATTTCATGATATCCAGTGCCGGTATGAGCAGCACAACCTGGACAGGAATATTCGGTACTCCCACCACCAGAAGAGGAACCAATATAGTGACTATAAAAAATACTATAGGTAGCAGAAATAGAGGCATTTGCAGAACTTCCAGCAGCAGGACTTGCAGCTACATCTACCCCTAAATTTCCATTCCAGGCTTTTGTACTATTGGTACCAATACTAAGATCATTTGGATCAACTGTATACGTTATTGGCCCTGTTTTAGCAAGCGTTACATCGCCATGTTCGTAACGATCTGTCGTTTTAGCATAACCTCCTGCAAATGGTGGCGTACTTGCTCCTGTTTGTTTACTAACATACAAGGAAATGGGGCCTGATGACCCTGAAGAACTGGAAGACTGAGCATGCAATGTTGTGCTAATCGTATAGATTAATACCAACACTAAAAACAGTAATCTACTTTGTTTCATATTATACTATTTAGTTCATTATATATTAATTAAAAAATCTTCAAATTGAAATCGTAAGTGTATCTGATGTAAATATATTTTTCGTCGTAATTATTAATAGCCATATTATAATCCTGGTAAGGAGTATACCCTCCTTCAGCATCTATCCCCATTCCTTTTCCAAAACGATAGCCAAGTTTATAAATATAACTCATTCTGGAAGATGATGCAGAAAGTATACCAGCCATATTTCTATTGTTGGAAATACTAAATCCTGTAAATAATTTTTTAGGTATAATCTTCCAGTCTATTAATGCAGCATAAGAAAAAATATTAGCAATCTTATTATCCTGATAATCTTTAATAGTAGTCTGACCTCCATCTATACTTATACTGAATTTATTAAAGGAAGTATTATAGCCCAGCATATAATTAATCATCAAACTCCTTGATTGAATATTAATTTCATCTTTTCTTTCATTCACCGTAAGATTACCCCTTACCGCATGATCATGGTTAAACAATTTGAATTTGTAATTTACAGAGGTTAAGTAATAATAAATAAAATCATTTACGCTGGAAATAGCCGTTTTTAAATTGCTCTCCCCATTTCTTTGTTGTTGCAAATAATTAAAAAATATAGACGGTGCTTTTGGATTAATATTGATAGTAAAACTTCCATTAAAAGAATTCGTTGTAACCAGCATTGGAAGGGTATTATTTAAATTGTTGGAATAATGCTGATAACCTACATTAAGCATTAATTTATTGCGTAATAATCTTACTCTATCTCCTACTATTATCCCTTTATAATTATTGCGTAAATAAGGATTTCCTAAAGAGTAAAAAGAGGGACCATAATTTTTATATTCAATATTAAAGTTGTTATTATTTTTATTAAACAACAATTTCGTAGTCAAAGCAATTGCTTCATTTGCATTGTTTAATCTTCCTGGAAGTGTGGAGGAATTAATGGTAAAAAATGGATAATAATCATTTGCATTAAAAGCTATTTCTGTATTAAATGTAGAATCCAGTTTGGCTGTATTTAATACTCCATAGGAAATATCATTGGTAAGAGCAGAAGCTGCCACTTCTCCACTTACAACAATAGCCTTTTTAAACATTTTTACCGAAAAATCAATACCACCTACAACATTATCTTTTGGTTGAAAACCATAATGAATAGAGTTTACAAGATCGGTTGCTTTAAAGCCCGTAAAACCAATAGAAAAACAATCTTTTCTCTTTTGACGAAACTCATACCTGCCAGCTGCCATCCACCTTTTATATACACCTGGAGTAATATATTTTAAACTGGAATCTTTATTATCAAAATACAAAGTAGAGGGTATATAACCAGCACCTGGCGTATACACATTTACTGCTCCTTCTATTGAATTTTGAATCATATTTCCATAATAGGTATGAATAGAATTATTGCCAAGTTTAAGTTTTAAATGAAACCCATTTACCCTGATTCCCGATACAATTAACTGATCTAAACTAGGATTTAAATCGCCGTAATCAAATTCAAAACCTTTATAATGTAAACCTACTTGAAAATAGTTTCTTGGTTGAATAAATGCAGTTGTATTATCCGAAGTACTAAAATACTTAATAGGTATTTCCAGACTTTTATGTTTCAGTTTCATATCAAGCGAAACGGTTCTGGTAGCAGCAGGTTCCTGCCTGAAAGAATCTGCATAAAGGCCTGATAAATATTCGTTTCTGCTATCCATAAAAACATTACCTATTAAAGACCAGTCGTTGTTTTGAGTAGCCTTGGGCATACTACTACTATGTATACTACCAGACGATTTACCATCTTTCTTATTATGTACATAAAATACCCATTTAACTTCTTCCAGTTTGTTTAATGGTTTTATATATGTTTTAATATTTATCTGATGTCTTCCATCAGATAAGGTACCAAAGGTTAAAAAGGTAAGATTTCCACCCGCTATTTTAATATTACCAGTAATGGCTTTATTATCCAATAAAACAATGGCATTATTATCTAAAGAATAATTACTTAATGAAATGGAAATAAACAGGTTCTCATTCGATATTATAGAATCTTTCTGGGGAGCATTAATTTTCCAGTGGAGACTTTGCGCAATACAGAAAACAGGAAAAAGATAGACAATAAATACAGCAATAATATTTATAGTTGTTTTTCTCATCTGGCAGCATTTGATTGTAAATATCAAACAAAAAATCTAAATTTCAAACAATTTGTTAATATTTTTTTAACAAATATTATTCAATTTATTACTTGCAAAAATTTACCTCTCTTTTCAAAATTTATCTAAAACATAAGCTATACTTTTTAGTATTTGTTTAAATTATTTAAAACATAAAAC
>CAIVPM010000064.1 GCA_903907815.1 uncultured Chitinophagaceae bacterium
TGGATAAATGAATTGACGCAAATTCAAAATGCTTCCAAAGTCAGGTCTGAAAATGGACTTAAACTTCACTTGTACGGAAAGATTACTGTAGCATTGATGATATTGTCTAACTTTTAACCCTTGATTCGCATAATATGTATAAAAAAAGAGCTGGCTCTTTGCAGAACCAGCTCTTAGATATATGGCAAGGAATAGTAAGTTATTAGCTACAGCCCATGCTATTGCCGCAGTTCAGACATTTATAGCATGTACCACTACGGATGGTAATATGTCCACAGGTATTACAAGATGGAGCATCGCTCTGCATATTTTTTGCATGTGCATTTACCATGTCTAATCCATTACCGTTATGCGCTTCCTGATGTTGGTGTTTATGTGCAGATACTACTGGTATAGCATTAGCAACAGGAGCAGAAATACTCATCTTGCTTAAATCAAGACTTCCTGAAGTATCATCATCATCTTCACCAAGGTTTTCTACTAATGGTTTATCTAACACATGTACCAGATCGGTTCTGTTTAAATACTCATAAGCTAAGCAACGGAATACGAAGTCAACCAATGAAGAGGCGGTTTTGATATTTGGATGATCTACCATACCTGCTGGTTCGAACTTGGTAAATACAAATTTCTCCACAAACTCTTCTAAAGGAACACCATATTGTAAGCCTACTGAAACAGCAATAGCGAAACAGTTGATAAGGCTACGAAGTGTAGAACCTTCTTTTGCAAGATCTATGAAAATTTCTCCCAATGTACCATCGGTATATTCACCGGTACGTAAGAATAATACCTGTCCGTTGATCTTTGCTTTTTGTGTAAAGCCTCTACGTTTTGCAGGTAAAGATTTACGCTCTACTATACGGGATAATTCTCTTTTTAATTTAGTATCGGTAGAAGCATTCATTCTCTTAGTCATTTCTTCCAGTAGATCTTCTACAGAAAGTTTGCTAAGGTCTACAATGTTTGGAACAGCTTCTTGTGCTGTTTCTTCCATTGTTTCTTCTGCTACCACATCATCAGTCTTCTTTTTCTTATCGCTCTTGTTGCTTAAAGGTTGAGACAGTTTAGAACCATCACGATATAAAGCACAAGCTTTAAGACCTAACTGCCAGCTTAATAAATAGCTATCAGCAATTTCTTCTATCGATGCTTCGTTTGGAAGATTGATAGTCTTAGAAATAGCACCACTTAAGAATGGTTGACAAGCACCCATCATTTTAATGTGGCCATGAGCATGAATATAACGTTGACCAATATTACCACACTTGTTAGCGCAATCAAATACTGGTAAGTGTGCATCTTTCAAATGAGGAGCACCTTCTACCGTCATAGTACCGCAGATATATAAGTTAGCAGCATCTATTTCATCATCAGTATATCCTAAAGCTTCCAATAGATTAAAGCTCCAGCTGCTGAAGTCTTCTTCTTTAAATCCAAGACGGGTAAGACATTCGTCGCCCAGCGTGAATCTATTAAAGATGAATCCTATTTCAAAAGCACTCTTAGCTGCACCATTCAGTTTCTCAATTTCAGCAGGTGTAAATCCTTTTGATAATAAAGAAGCATTATTAATAACAGGAGCATTTTCGAAGCTTGCAGCACCTACTGCATATCTTTCAATATCAAGTATTTGTGAATCGGTATAACCTAAAGATTTTAATGCATTAGGAACCGCTTGGTTGATGATTTTAAAGTAACCACCACCACTTAGTTTCTTGAATTTAACTAAAGCAAAATCTGGTTCAACACCGGTAGTATCGCAATCCATTACCAAACCAATAGTTCCTGTTGGAGCTATTACAGTAGTCTGCGCATTACGGTAACCGTATTTTTCTCCCATTTGTACTGCATCATCCCATGCTTTAGTTGCTGGTTTCAACAGGTAATCAGGACAGTATTTTGCTTTAATACCTTGTGGTTTCAAGCTCAATCCATCGTAAGCACCTTCTGCATCGTAAGCAGCCGCACGGTGATTGCGCATTACACGCAACATATCTTCTTTATTCTCTTCGTAACGATCAAATGTTCCTAAGAAAGAAGCCATTTCAGCCGAGGTCTTATAAGCAACACCCGTCATAATGGCAGAAACAGAAGCTGCAATACCTCTTGCTTCTTCGCTATCGTAAGGAATACCACTTAACATTAATACAGTACCAAGGTTAGCAAAACCTAAACCTAAAGTTCTGTAGTCGTATGATAACTGAGCAACTTCTGGTGAAGGGAATTGCGCCATCAATACGCTTATTTCCAATACTACAGTCCATAAACGGCTGATATATTCTAAACCTTCTACATCAATCTTGTTGGTAGACTCATCAAAGAATTTACGTAAGTTGATAGAAGCAAGGTTACAAGCAGTATTATCCAGGAACATATACTCGCTACAAGGATTACTTGCATTGATTCTACCACCTTTAGGACAAGTATGCCATTCATTAATAGTAGTATCGTATTGCGTACCAGGATCAGCACAACGCCATGCAGCGTATGAAATTTTATTCCATACTTCCTGAGCAGGAATACGTTTCATTACACGACCATCGGTTCTTGCTTTCAGTTCCCAGTCTTCGTTCTTCGCTAATTTCTCGAAGAACTCGTTAGGAATACGAACAGAGTTATTAGAATTCTGACCACTTACAGTAGCATAAGCTTCTCCTTCGTAATCAGAAGCGTAACCTGCATTGATTAACGCAGCTACTTTATCTTCTTCTTTTACTTTCCAGTCAATGAAATCGATTGCTTCAGGGTGATCTAAATCAAGACATACCATTTTAGCAGCTCTTCTGGTAGTACCACCACTTTTGATAGCACCTGCAGAACGGTCTCCAATTTTAAGGAAGCTCATTAAACCGCTGGAGGTTCCACCGCCGCTTAATTTTTCACCAGCACCACGAATGCCAGAGAAGTTGGTACCTACACCACTACCATATTTAAATATTCTTGCCTCACGTACCCAAAGGTCCATAATACCACCTTCGTTTACTAAATCATCGCTTACACTTAATATAAAGCAAGCATGAGGTTGAGGACGCTCGTATGCGTTTTTAGATTTCTTTAGTTTGCTATCAGCAGGGTCTACAAAAAAGTGACCTTGAGGTTTTCCAGTAATACCATAGCTTTCATGTAAGCCTGTATTGAACCATTGTGGTGAATTAGGTACACAAGCCTGGTTTACTATACTATATACTAACTCATCGTAGAATATCTGTGCATCATTAGCAGTAGCAAAGTAACTATGGCGTTCGCCCCATACTCTCCAGCAATTAGCCATACGGTGAGCAACCTGCTTGATAGAGGTTTCCCTTCCTTTACTGCCATCTGCCTGAGGAACTCCTGCTTTACGGAAATATTTTTGTGCTAATATATCAGTAGCTATCTGAGACCATTGTTTCGGGACTTCTACATTAGTCATTTCGAAAACTATCTCTCCATTCGGATTCTTTATTACACTGGTACGATAGTCGTACTCGAATAAATCGAATGGACTTACTCCCTCTTTAGTAAAGCGGCGGGTAAATTGTAAGGATTTCCCTTGTTTAATTTGCGGCATAGCTACTTAATATTTTGACTTAAAATTAGTTTTGACACGGTTAAAGTAATTCTTTAAGCGGGCAACGAAAATATTTTTGATAAGTTAACTTTCCTCGCAGAAATATCAACAGATTGTGGATAAGGAATGTGGATTAATTCGCAGTGCAATACAGCATTGATTTTGCTGTGATGTCCACATAATAATATCTTTTTGTGAATAAATAAAAGAGTTGATATGCTTAATATAACAATATGGACTTTCCGCGAAATGCATGATAAAAGTCAGTAAAACAAAAAGGATCGGCAAGAATTTTTCTTGCCGATCCTCCTTTAAATCAAACCATAAATTCAATAAAGTATCCCGTAAAAAACTTAAATACAGGGCGTTGTATCAATAATCTATATTTCTTTTTCTACTTTGCCTTGTATTGCTGTGTTCATTAGGACATTATCATATTGTCCAATCATCAAATTATCACATTAATTAGTTCTCTTTTCTTCCCATTGGTAATGTATAACCAAGGTTTAAAATCATTTCATAAGTACCAAAAGCCTGATGTGCAGTACCACTGTTTATTTTTAGACCACTATAACGAGCATAATCAATCTTACTGCAATATTCAAGATAGAAGGAATTAAAGAAAGTAGTTCTTATGCAAGCTTCCAGACCAACATTCCATCCACCAATCTGAAAATGAGGTTCGTTAGCTACACCCCAGAAACAATTTTCTACGTGTGGAATAACGGGGCCTATACCCGCCTTGCCCAGGAAATCAACTTTTACCTTATGATTCCTGGTCTCATACAGATTTGATCTTTTTACAAAATTAAACAACAGGAAGTTGGCTCCATTATTCAGAAAGTAGTAGGAATTAATACTATCAGTATTGGATCTGGCAAAAACTTTATTTGTATTTACAGACTGGCCCTGATAAGTTCCTTCCATATGCACCATCTGATCGTATATAATATACTTGGTATGATCGAAGTTTATTTCGAACCCAAGTCCTTTCTTCTTATTAAATATATAACCTATTCTATAATTGTATTGTGGAATACTGATTGCTTTACTCAACAGATTCTCGTCCCAACCTGGTTTATCAGAAGCTTTTACAGCTTTCAGTACATAATCGTTTCCCAGACCTGGCTGACTTATATATAAATCTGATTGTGTATACCATTCTTTATTATATCCCCAGGAAAAATAGAATTCTCCTTTACGTTCTTTTTTCTTGGCAACAGATTGTGCTGCAGCATCCCCTGCTATCATTGCTACAATGCCAATAACCACTAAAATCTTTTTGTACATAATATAATTCATTTGCGTGCAAAAATATTGTTCTACTTTCACTTTCTCAATTAAGAAAATAGTACTGATGAAAAAGATGTACAAGAAACCAGACAATGAACGAATTATTCCTCCCGAAAAACCTGTTTATCTGGATGGGCCAAAGCCAAGAATTTATGAGTTAGGATTTGCCTTCAGAGTATTCAGAGAATTTATAGCTGCTTTCCGTACGCTGCACTTTGCGGGTCCCTGTATAACGGTCTTTGGCAGTGCCCGCTACGATGAGTTTCATCCGTATTATAAAATTGCAGAAGAGTTTGGTAAACGCTTAGCCTTATTAGGCTTAACTACTATGACGGGCGGTGGCCCCGGTATAATGGAAGCTGCCAATAAAGGTGCTTTTCAAGCTGGAGGTAGCTCTATTGGTTGCAACATTCAATTACCTTTTGAGCAGAAGCCTAATCCATGGGTAAATGCGACTATTACTTTCCAGCATTTTTTTACCCGCAAAGTAGTGCTGGTAAAATATTCTTATGGTTTTATCATCATGCCGGGAGGCTTTGGCACCATGGATGAATTCTTTGAAACCCTAACCCTGGTACAAACAAAAAGTATTATCCAGTTTCCAATAGTATTGTTTGGAAAAGATTATTACAAACCATTAATGGATTACATGCATTTTATGGCTAATAAAAAGACCATTCATGAGGACGATTTAAAACTGGTACTCCTTACCGATGATATAGACCATGCTATGCAGCATATTAAAACCTATATTAAACAGAATTATACCATAAAGCCAAGAAAGAGATTATGGTGGTTGTTCGAGAAGAGATAATGAAATACATGGAGGAAAATATAATTAACTTTTAGTGAAATAATGATCCTAAATTATTGATACATATTTTCTATTTCCTGCTCAAACTTTTGTAGTACAACCTTTCTTTTCAGACTGAGTTTAGGGGTCATTTCGCCTCCATCTATACTCCATTCGGTTGGTAGTAATACAAACTTTTTTATTTGTTCTACGTTGTTGAAGCTGATATTTATTTCCTGAACAATACGGTTATATTTTTCTATAACAGCAGGGTGATTTACTATTTCTGCTTCCGTATTAATAGTTATATTTTTATGATGTAACCATCCCTTTAATATTGGAAAGGCAGGAACAATCAGGGCTGTTACAAATTTTCTATTATCCCCTATTACCATTATCTGTTCTATAAATGAATGCTCTTTAAATTTGTTTTCTATAGGCTGAGGCGCAATATATTTTCCGCCACTGGTCTTAAATAATTCTTTCTTTCTGTCGGTAATTTTCAGGTACTTATTATCTATCCATTCGCCAATATCTCCGGTATAAAGCCAACCATCTTTAATAGTTTCGGCAGTCCATTCTTGATGCTTGTAATATCCTGCCATTACGGTGGTCCCACTTACACATATTTCACCGTCGGCTGCCAGTTTTACAGTAATGCCATTTATTGGTTCTCCTACAGTACCCAGCTTATTATGTTCTTTAGCTCTTCGGTTTACTGATATTACCGGACTGTTTTCGGTAGGTCCATAGCCTTCGTATACGGGTATGCCAGCGGCGTTGAATATTCTAAGTAAATTAACCGGACAGGCAGCTCCACCTGTAACAATAAACTCAATGTTTCCGCCTAATGCAGCCTTCCATTTACTGAATATTATCTTTCTTGCCAACCATAGTTGAAGGGTATACCTGGTGCTTTTGTTGCTTACATCATACCGCTTACCAAGGTTCAATGCCCAGAAGAACAAGGCTCTTTTTACGCCACTCAGTTCATCTGCCTTAGTCATTATTTTCTCGTACACTTTCTCCAGCAAACGAGGAACGGTAGTAAATCCATTGGGCTTTATTTTTCTTAAATTATCACCAATAGTTTCCATAGTTTCGGCATAGTAAATGCTTACACCGCTATACATAAATATATAGCTTACCAGTCGTTCGAATACATGATTGAGTGGCAGAAAGCTCAGTACTTTGTTGTGTGGAGCATCTTCGAAAGGAAAACTTTCTTTACTGTATAATACACAGCTACAAATATTCTTGTGAGAAAGCATTACCCCCTTAGGATAACCCGTAGTACCTGAAGTATAAATGATGGTAGCAATATGACTTTCGGGTATAGTTGCTTTAAATTGATTTACTTGATCGGTATTGTTTTCTGATGCCAATATTTCTTTCCAGTATTTGCATCCTTCTATCAAATCAAAACTATAAATATCTTTAAGGGAAGGCAATTGATCTTTAATAGAAACTATTTTATCATAGAGTGTTTTATCACTTACAAATATGAGTTTCACTTCTGCTTCATTCAGTATGTAAATAAGCTCGTTGGGGTGTGTAGTAGGATATAATGGAACCAGTATAGCGCCAGTCTGTTGAACCGCCATATCAGTTATCATCCATTCGGGACGGTTGTTGCTGATGATGGCTATTTTATCGCTTTCTTCTGCTGTAAAGCTGGTAGTACCAATGCCCATATGCATTAATCCTGCACTAAACAGATTAATCGTTTCCTGTACTTTTTCTGTACTCCAAGCTGTCCATTGTCCATCAACTTTTGCAGTTAGCATATCCTGCTTTGGAAAATGCAGGTGTTGATGTTCTACTACATCAAACAATCGTTTCATGGGGTAAATTTATTTTATTTCTTTTGAAGTTGTTTGAATTAATTATTTGATATTCCTTATTGTACGCTATCTGTGCTGCAACTTCGTTTGATTTTTCGCTTTAGAATCCGACTAAATCTGCAAAACCTGCCTTGTTTCGCTACAGATAATCGCAATAATTAATTCTAAACAATTAACTCAAACAGCTTCATAAACTATAAAAAATACTTGAGAATATAGTGTCTAAAACTAAAAGAGAGTAGCATCATTTTGATGCTACTCTCTTTTAAAAGTAAATATTGTAAGACTAAAAACTATTTTCAAATAGGTTTAATCCATCTTCTTTGAATCTTCAATAAATTTTGCTAATCCAATATCTGTCAGAGGATGTTTTAATAATCCTAAGATAGAATCTAAAGGACAAGTACAAACATCGGCACCCGCTTCGGCACAACGGATAATATGGTTTGGATTACGGATAGAAGCTGCTAATATTTCTGTTTCAAAACCTTGAATACTGTAAATGTTAGCTATCTGCTCGATAAGTTGAACACCATCCCAACCACTATCATCTATTCTACCTAAGAATGGAGACATATAAGTAGCGCCTGCTTTAGCTGCAAGAATTGCTTGTCCGGCAGAGAATATAAGCGTACAGTTTGTTTTAATTCCATTATCAGTAAACCATTTAATTGCTTTAATACCATCTTTTATCATTGGTATTTTTACAACAATATTTGGATGAATAGCAGCAAGCTTTTGTCCTTCTTCTACCATCGATTTAAAATCGGTAGATAAAACTTCCGCACTAATGTCTCCATCAACTATATCACAGATTGTTTTATAGTGATTAAGGATATTCTCCGTTCCCTTAATTCCTTCTTTAGCCATTAAAGAAGGGTTAGTGGTAACGCCGTCTAAGATACCTAATTCATTAGCTTCTCTGATGTGAGCAAGGTTTGCTGTATCGATAAAAAATTTCATATATTTTGTTTAATTTATATCAGGGTGCAAATGTGCGATAAATTCTGCTAAATGCAGTGATAGATTTTATAATACTGGCTTAAAACAAAAAAGCCCGGTAAAATACCAGGCTTTTGTATATATCTTGAAGTATAATTATACTTTAAAGTGTGTGCAAATGCTTTGTTAGCTTCAGCCATACGATGTGTATCTTCTCTCTTTTTAAAAGAAGCACCTTCACCTTTGCTTGCGCCAATAATTTCATTAGCTAATTTATCAGCCATTGTTTTTCCGTTTCTTTCACGGCTATATCTGATTAACCATTTCATAGAAAGAGAAATTTTTCTATCAGGTCTTACTTCAGAAGGGATTTGAAAAGTTGCACCACCAATTCTACGGCTTCTAACTTCTACAGCTGGAGTTACATTTTGTAATGCTCTCTTCCATATTTCATAACCATCTTCGTTAGTAATTTTACTTACTTTGTCGATAGCGTCATAAAAAATAGTGAATGCAATACTTTTTTTACCTTGCCACATAAGGTTGTTTACAAAACGAGTAACCAATACATCGTTGTATTTAGCATCTGGTGCTAATGGTAATTTTTTAGCTTGTGCTTTACGCATGATTTAATTTTTAATGTAGCTGAATTTCTTCAAGTTTTAAAACTTTACTCAGCTTTATGATGAAATTTATTTCTTAGCCTTTTCCTTCTTAGTACCGTATTTAGAACGACTCTTCTTTCTGTCCTTCACACCGGCAGTATCTAAACTACCTCTTACAATATGGTAACGTACACCTGGCAAATCCTTAACACGACCACCACGTATTAAAACGATAGAGTGCTCTTGCAAGTTGTGACCTTCACCTGGGATATAGGCAATAACTTCAATTTTATTAGTTAAACGAACCTTAGCAACTTTTCTCAAAGCTGAGTTTGGTTTTTTAGGGGTAGTAGTATACACCCTTGTACAAACTCCTCTTCTTTGAGGACAAGCATCAAGTGCTCTGGATTTGCTTTTCGCTCTAATGATCTCGCGACCTTTTCTTACTAGTTGTTGTATAGTAGGCATTATTGACCTTTATTTTTTGGGACGGCAAAAGTAAGAGGCTTTAGTATATCAA
>CAIVPM010000065.1 GCA_903907815.1 uncultured Chitinophagaceae bacterium
AAACAGTACCAAGACTGCTGTATTCAGAACAGAAGCGCCTAATTATATTCATGTTTCTTTATGGAAGAATATCAACGAAGAAAATACCAATATTGACGGAGCAGTTGCAGTGTTCAATAGCAACTTTACTAAGGTAATTGGTGATAAGGATTCTAAGAAACTAACCAATGGCGGTGAGAACATCTTCATTACCCAATCGAATGCCGATTTAAGTATTGCTGGTTTACCGATACCAACAGAAAATGAAGAAATTAAATTAAATCTTAGTCAGTTAGTAGCAGGTACAAGTTATCAGTTACAATTAGATGCCAGTCAGTTTACAACAACATGCATAGAAGCATTCATTAAAGATAATATGTTGAATAAGGTAATAACTGCAACAGAAGGAATCAACTTTACAGCTTCCAATGATGTTACTACTTACCAAGGTAGATTCAGTGTAATATTTAAAGCAGCTAAGGTTACACCTGTACTTGTAAAAGGAGCTGTTTCTATCTATCCAAATCCAGTTAGCAACGGTAAGTTTAACTTGCAGATGAGCAATCTGGAAAAAGGGACTTATACAGTAAGGGCAATAAACAGTCTTGGACAGGAAGTTATGAGTAGTACCATCAACAAAGAAGCTGGAATTGCTACCAAAACTATTACTACTAAAGGATTAACTGCTGGAGTTTATACGGTACAGGTTGTAGGAAATACTGGTTCATTCAATACAGAATTAATAGTAAAGTAATTGACAATTGATATTGGATAATTGATAAATACAAAGATGAATAAAATAATAAAAGTTGCATTAGTAGCAATATTGGTAGTTTCATTTACTACTATTTCTAAAGCACAAATTGGCCCAGGCGGTGGTCCAGGGGGGCCAGGTTCTGGTGCGCCTGGTACTCCTGGCGTTCCTCAGGATAATGCAGTCCCTTTTGATGGTGGACTAAGTTTGATACTCCTTGCTGCCGGAGCTGGAGTGGCGAAACGCAAAAACCTTCTGATTTCTAAAACCTTATAGGTATGCAAAACGCATAAAGTTTAACGCTAATATTGTAAATATTGATAATAGCCTATAGAATAATCTGTGGGCTATTTCTATTTTTAAACTTCATATTCAATATTCTGATAGCTATTATTTAAAAATATTGATAGTTAAATTCAATAAATATTTTCTTTGTTGAATTCGTAAGTTTAAAAAAGAAAATTACCTTAAACATAAAATTAATGTTGGTTTCTTATTTATTTCCTATACCCTTGTATTATATTATTATGCAATAATTAAGAATACACTTCTTAGCTTACTCTGTAATTAACAACTACTCCGTAGATTATCTTGTTTGTTTTTTCTATCTATTTTATTTTTTAGGGCGTTGATGGTATTATTTACCTCCAACGGTTAGCAGTTTCGTATACTTACTTTAAAAGGTCTGGGAAAGTACTACTGACTGTTTATATACTGACTAAGTATAAGCAGGTATTACCTGCCAATACCTGTTGAGTATTAGTATTAAATACAGTAATAGGCATATAATATAACATTTTGCAATAATTATTTAGTTATACAAAACAAACAAACATGAAACAATGCTACTTTAAGTACAGTATTTGCATACTGCTTTTTTGCCTTTCCGTATTTGCGAGTAACAAGCAATTAAATGCTCAAAACACTTTAAACTTAGTAGGTCTTACTGCATCTTCCCCTGCAGCTTCGGCTTATAGTCTTCGTAAACTAAGTAATAGTTATGCAGGTAATGCAATACAAGTGCGTAGAAGCAACGATAATGCTACACAGAATATTGGTTTTATACCATTTATACATATAAGTCAGTCCATTTTATTGAGTCAAAGATGTAGCTAA
>CAIVPM010000066.1 GCA_903907815.1 uncultured Chitinophagaceae bacterium
TATGGAAGAATGCCTTCAGATACAAATAAAATTAAAACAGAACCTAGATTACCTAAAATTATTAAAGAATCAACTGATAGTTCAGAAAATATAGATTTCAAAACATTCTTAGGTGATTCATCCTATTATTACTGCAATAATTGCGATGTTGTTTCTTATAAAGGCAAAATACTCAATCGTAAAGAATATTTTGATGATAAAAAAACAATATTAAAAAGTGAATTTAATAGAATCGACTCAACAAATTTTCTATACTTAGCTTATGACAGTAATAGATATAATATTTCAAAAGGAGTAGTAAAAATTGACTTTAAACTTAGTAAAACACTAATTGACACTTTCGAAGTATTAAATAATGGAGATGGAGATTTATTAGGTTTAGAAATTAAAAAGTTTTTCAAACTATTTTTAGTAAAAACAGGAGATTGGATGGAGATTATTGAGAATAATTATCAATACAACGGACAATATATAAATGGAGTAAAAGAAGGAAAGTGGACAGAACAAAGAAACTATTCGAAAACTAAACATAGTACTGAAAGAAACCTGTATTATAAAAATGGGATTTTGAATAAAATTGATACCCTAAATCAGGTTTTGTATAATAAACCATTCACCAAAAAGCAACTATGCAAATACTGGGGAGAAGTGAGAGAACAAACGCATCAATATGATAGTAGTAAAGTAAAAGTTATGGAAGAATTAGATTTGAAATCTTACCCTCAATTATCCTATCAATTCTATGAAAATAATAAAGTTAGAATAATATTCAGAGATTGTTATGGTTCAGATGAAACAGGTAACTGGCGTATTGAAGGTAATAAAATTATATTCTGGAGAGTTAAAGGGAAAGAAAGTAGTAGTACAATACTTTCTTTTAATGAAAAGTATATGGTATTAGGGGAATAGCATAAAGCACTGCCTTTGCAAAGAGACGGTGCTTTGTTATTATATACATAGCTAGAGACTTTAAAAAGCTATATTTGTAGGAAATAAATATCATGGGACAGATATATGCCAGTTTATCATTGAGCAATCCTGCAAAGGAAGAACTCTTGCCAATTGCTGCAAATGCATTGGTAGATACAGGTGCTTTATTCTTATGTGTTCCAGAACATATTGCTGTTCAACTTCAACTGAAAGAATACGAAAAAAGGGAAGTTACTATTGCTGATGGCAGCAAGAAACTAGTACCCTATGTTGGGCCAATTAAAATAAACTACTTAAACAGAGTGTGCCTTACTGGTGCACTGGTAATGGGTGATATGGTTTTATTAGGTGCCATACCTATTGAAGATATGGATCTGGTAATACATCCTGCACAATTACAAATTACCGTAAACCCCAACAATCCAAATATAGCCGGCGCACTGGTGGTATAATAATGTCTGTAATTATTACTAACAAATTTCATGGTTGCTTTTGTTAATACATAATGCTTTTAAATTATATAATGACTACGGATTAAACAAAACTATATTTGTAGGAAATAATAAAATGGGACTAGTATACGCAGATATAGAATTGATAAACATCATTGATGTTGAAATGGCTAAAAAACATTTTATAGGGGAAGAAGAAATAAAAAGAATGCACCTGAATATGCTGGCAGACAGTGGTGCTTATATGATGAGCATTAATGAAAACATTCAAAGCATATTACAATTACCTTTTATAGAAAAAAGAAAGGCTATACTGGCAGATGGGTCTATTGCAGAATATAATACTGTTGGGCCGATAATGGTTAAATTTAAAAACAGAACAGCAATCTGTACTGCATTTGTACTCCCTGGCGACGCCGAACCTTTATTGGGAGCAATACCAATGGAAGAAATGGATGTATTGATTCATCCTAATAAACAGGAACTGGTAGTAAATCCCGAACACCCTGAATATGCTGTTTTGAAAATGAAATAAATAAAATACATATAACAAAAAGAGAGCCTCCACAATGAGGCTCTCTTTTTGTTGTAGCAAAACCATTCATCAACTTATACCATTTATACATATAAGTCAGTCCATTTTATTGAGTCAAAGATGTAGCTAAAA
>CAIVPM010000067.1 GCA_903907815.1 uncultured Chitinophagaceae bacterium
CTACGCCAAACATTTGGGAACACTATGCTTAACTGGGGAAAGCGACAGCGGAATGAGTTAAATGCAAATCGGAGATTTGCTATCACTGTGACGTAGTCGGAGACTACGCCAAACATTTGAGAACACTATGCTTAACTGGGTATATATAATGAGATGTTTTGAGGAAAATGAGACTCTTCGGAGAAGGAAAAACAAACAAAGCATTCAAGGCATTAAAGGAATTGCGAAACTTTATGGATAGTATTATTCAACAACACCTAAGCATGGAGCGAATAAAATCAATAACTCATACTTTTACTTATGAAAAAGCAATCAAAGCGTCTCTTATTCTGTAAATTGGTATTAGTTTAATATAATTAGCATAAAATTTATTTATTTATTGGTTATGCTGAGAAATAAAATTTATTAAATTGAATATTGGTTTAATAGCCCCATTATTGCAATCTGAAACTAGTATTAGGCAATGATGAAGAACAAAAAAGAAGTAAATGAATTTCCTGATTTTGAAAGTAACACTTTCAAAATAAAGTGTAATTATAGATTAAGAAATTGGGTTATTATAATCTTCTTATTTTTAATACAATCCTGTAATGGTTTTATTCCAAGTGGGGATACTTTGATAGCTAAAAGGCTAACCGAAAAAGGAGAACAGTTATTAAATTCCAAACCTGATAGTGTATTAAAGTTAACAGACTCTGTGATTCGTATTTCACTGAAAACATCCCTTGATGATCAACTTTTGGTAAGGGCATACGCTGTTAGGCAAAAAGCTTTTTCGAAGTTGAAAAATATGGATTCTGTTATTGCTGTAGGAAGTGAACTTAGGGTGATAGCTGAAAGAATACCCGATTCTTTATCCATGGCCAATTCTTTGTTGCTGGTAAAAGGAGAAGTAGATTATAATGAACAACAGAAACTATTGAAATATTTGCCTGGTGGTATTTTTACTTTCGGTAAAGCAAATAAGAACTACGAGAAGGCGCAATTGCTGGGTTCTTATGGTGTTATACTTTCTCAGAAAGGCGATTTTAAGCAGGCACAGACTTTGTTATTTCAGGCATATAAAATTTATCAGGATCTGGATAGCTTAAAAGCAATGTGGAGTGTATGCTTGAATATTGGGAGTGTATACCTGTTTATAGGTAGTACTAAAGAAGAAATTGAGTATTATAAAAAAGCTTATGATATAGCTATAAAAAGAAACGATTCATTGCAGATATCATCGAGTTTGATTAATATCAGTGGTTATTTTAACGATATTAAAAATTATGATAGTGCCAGTTATTATATTAATGAATCGTTGAAAATATTACCCCCGTCACCTGCATATCATTATCTGAAAATGAAAATTGATTATAAGGTAGCAGATATTCAAACAAATAAAGGTAACTATACAGTTGCAGAATCTTTTTTTAATAGTATGCTGAATAATTGTAAAAGAGATGGTGCGATAGAAGGAATAGCAATGGCCTATAAAGGATTGGGGACAGTATATAATAAAACTAACCGACCTAAACTTGCTATAGATTGTTTAACAAAAGCGATTAAAATAGCTGACTCTATGGGGCAGGGCAACCTTAAACAGATGTTGTGGCCAATATTAATCAATACCTATAAAAGCAGTGGTGATTATAAAAATGCGTATGAAGCAGTAATGATTAATAATGCTTTAAATGATTCTTTAATGGCATTGGACAAGCAAGTGGCTATACATGATCTGGAAAAAGGGTATCAATCGGAGAAGAAGGAATTGGAAAATAAAAGACTTACGGTTGAATTATCTTCTAAAAAGAAGATAATATTTTTACTCATGCTCATTTTCGTGATACTGATATTGCTTTGGCGAATAAGAGAGCGTTGGCACAAACAGTTGGCAACTACACAAAATGTTCTGATTGCTAAATACAAGGCTGAAAAGCTAGAGCGAGATCAACTTAAGAATAAAAACATTGAAATTGAACCTATAATACAATCTGCTATTGTAACTGCATCTGAAGTTGAAATTTCGTTGTTTGAAAAAATTAATAATTATTACAGGGAGCAAAAGCCGTATAAGAATGCTAAATTGAAGGTAGCGGATATTGTTGTTGTTTTAAACACTACACAGAATGAAATAGCGCAGGAGCTTAAAGCTAATAACTATCCTAATTTTAATGCATTTACAAATTATTACAGAGTAGAAGAAGCAAGAAGGATGTTTGAAGAGGAGGCTTCCAGTAATTTGAAGTTGGAAATAATAGGGGAACAGTCGGGCTTTGGTAGTAAGCAAAGTTTTTATACAGCATTTGAATCTGTTACGGGTATTAAGCCAGGGTTTTATAGGAATAGTTTTATGAGAACGGGATAGAACGTTCATGGTTAAACATTGGAGATAGGAGTCGGGAGTTTAAAAACGTTTAACTTTTAAGACGTTTAAGGTAGGCTGTACAAAACTGAGGATGATTTATCTTACACTTTTGGGATGGAATATTCTGATGGGAAATATGGAATATATTGAACGACAGATACACGGCTACACAGAGTAGCACGGTGTATTTATGATACAAATACAGCGTTCAGAGAGAATTGCAAGTATAAAGAGTAGTATTGTTTGTAATACTACTTATAGCTCAAAGCTATTAGATAAGAAATTTTGAGTTTAAGGTTGAATACAAGTTCAATCGATAATGGATAATTAACGCTTCGAAGCAATTGTTTCGAGGCGTTTTTTTGTGCTGATAAGGGTTGTTTCTTTTACCCGTATAATGCCGGTGAGGTAATTGATAATGGATAATCAGGAGCTTACCTAAGGGACTCCCGGAACCTTGTTGTCTAACTTTTATTCTATGATTATCAGGTAGTTAGGGTGTTTTTGAAAAAAGATGGACTTCTACGATTTGGCAAAGAATACCGAAAGCTATCCTTTTGCGCTTGTGGATGCAATAGTGTGCAATATGGAACAAGCACCTGTTTGTAAATACAACAATTATCAAGTAATAAGTAAAAAAGAAAAATGAAAAGATTTTATCAAATCAGTAAGTCATTTGTACAATCTACGCTATCTCTGTTTTCAGGTGCTTTTCAGGCACAGACAAACAGAACTGCAATGACAAAAAAGTCAACACAGCATTGTGTTAAGCAACTGTTATTGTGTCTGTTGGTATGTATGGGTACAATAGCAACAAATGCACAAAGTTGGCCAACCACCGCACCGGTAATCAGTTATGCAGGGCCACAGTATTACAATCAGAATGTAACTATTACCCCTTTGTTGCCTAGCAATAGCAATGCAGGTTCGATACCAGGTAATTACCCATTTGCCGTAAATACTTTGGTGGGTACGGGAACGGCTGGTAAGGTAGATGGTACAAGTACTGCAAGCTTTAGTTTGCCTACCGGTATTGCAAAAGATGGCAATGGCAATCTGTACATTGCGGATGCAAAAAATAATTTAATTAGAAAAATAACGAAGGCTGGTGTAGTAATTACGCTGGCTGGTGATGGATACAAAAATGTATTGGGCGTGGGTAGATTGCTGGCGGGCAATGGTACGGCAGCGAGTTTTGACCATCCAACAGGGTTGGTAGTAGTGGGTGATACCTGTATATATGTAGCCGACAATAATAACAATGTTATTAGAAAAATAAGGCTTACATCGCCGTATGCGGTAACCACCTTTGCAGGCTTCCTAAACGGTAGTGCTGGCAGTGTGGATGCTACGGGCAATGCTGCTAAATTTAGTAGTCCGCAGGATATAACGGTAGATGCTGCTGGTAATTTGTATGTGGTGGATAATGGTAATAATAAGATTAGAAAAATAACTACGGCAGGTGCTGTTACCAGTTTTGCTGGTAGTGGTACTGCAGGTAATAAAGATAGTACAGGTATATTGGCAACATTTAAAGCTCCTACCGGGATTGCTATAGATGCTGCTGGTAATTTGTATATAGCAGATAATGGTAATAACAAGATTAGAAAAATAACTGCTGCCGGAGTAGTAACAAGCTATGCGGGTATTGGTATAGCTTATACGCAGGATGGTGTAGGACGCTTATCTTATTTTAATGGACCAGAAAGTATAACCATTGATAAATACAATAATTTGTATGTAACTGAAGATGGTAATTATGTAAGAAAAGTAACGCCGGCGGGTGTGGTAACTACTATTGCAGGTACAGGTGTAGCAAGTTCGGTAGATAGTACGGTGGGCAAACTGGCTACTTTTAATCAACCTGCAGGAATTGCAATAGATGCTGTAGGGGATACCTTGTATATAGCCGATACTAAGGGAAATATTATTCGTACTATTAGCCTTACTGGTTATAGTATTACCCCTGCATTACCTGCAGGTTTAAGTTTTAATGGCGCTACTGGTACAATTAGTGGTACGCCTACTGTATTAAGTTCTATGAGTAGCTACCTGGTAACGGGTACCAATGCTGTGGGAAGTGATACGGCTACAGTAAGTATAAAAGTATGTGCTGCTACCAATAGTACCGATACTATGATTATTAAATCGAATAAGCTTCCTTATAGCTGGGATGGATTAACCTTTACTGCTGCTGGCACACAAACCGCTCATTTTATCAACGCCGCTGGTTGTGATAGTGCGGCTATTCATACGCTGATAATAATAAGCTGCGCAACAAGTTCATCAACTACAATTTTGTTAAAACCAAGTCAGTTGCCTTATAGCTGGAATGGATTGAGCATTATTGCTGCCGGCACACAAACAGTGCATTTAACTAATGCAGATGGTTGTGATAGTGCAGCTACCTTAATAGTAAATTTACTACCTGGTATTAGTTATACAGGGCCACAGACATTTACTATTGCAGAAACTATTGCTGCATTAGCACCTACCAACAATGGATCGTTGATACCTAATGCTTTTAAATATACTGTAAGTACTATTGCAGGTAGTGGTACTGCAGGAAATTCTGATGGCATAGGAACAGCTGCTTCATTCTATGTACCAGAAGGTGTAGCTTTAGATGCTACTGGCAATATTTATGTGGCAGATGCTATGAATCAACTTATCAGAAAAATTTCGCAATATGGCACGGTTTCAACTTTTGCTTCAACAAGTGCCCCTCAAAATGTTGCGTTGGATACTGCAGGTAATGTATATGTAGCTGGTGCATTTAATGTGGAAAAAATAAAGGCAGATGGTACCAATGCAACTACATTAGCTAATGGTTTATCCAATAATGTTGGGATAGCTTTTGATGCAGTGGGAAATATGTATGTTTGTGAATCGGACGAAAATTGCATTAAAAAAATGACTACATCTGGTACAGTTTCTATTTTTGCAGGTAGTAATACAGGTGCTTCTGGATCTGCAGATGGCGCAGGAACTACTGCAAGTTTTTTTGTGCCTGAAGGGTTAACTATAGATAAAGCTGGAAATTTATATGTAGCAGATTATGGGAATAATCGTATCAGAAAAATTACAGCAGCTGGTATGGTTACTACCATTAATTGTGTTGTTACACAACCAATTGGATTAGTATTGGATATAACAGGGGATTTAATTGTATCAAGTCAATTTTATCATGACATATATAGGCTTACGATTTCTGGTCAATTAACTGCTTTAGCTGGCAGTTCTACTGCTGGTTATGTAGATAATGTTGGGATTAATGCATCTTTCAACCGACCATTTGGATTAGCAATAGATAATATTGGCAATATATATGTGGCAGATTTAGGTAATAATAGGATTCGTAAGGTATCTGTACAAGGGTATAGCATTAGCCCTGCTTTGCCTGCGGGTTTAAGAATGGATAGTACGGGTACTATTTTAGGAACGCCAACGGTGCAAAGTGCTGCTACTACCTATACTATTGTAGCTAAAAACCAATATGGTAGTGATACTACTACGGTGAGTATAAGTGTAATACCAAACTGTAAAACCAGTTCTACTAACCATATTACTATATGCAGTAATGCATTGCCTTATAGCTGGAATGGATTGAGCTTTACTGCTGCCGGTACACAAACGGCACATTTAACCAATAAAGGGGGATGCGATAGTGCAGCTACATTAGTATTGAATGTGAACCCTACTTATGCCAATACTACTGTTGCAGGCATTTGTAGTGCAGCATTGCCATACAGTTGGAATGGTAGAACGTATTCGCAAAATAAAGTAGATACCATACATTACAGCACGGTAAATGGATGTGATAGTGTAGAAATACTGAACTTAACAGTAGTGCCACAACCTGCTAATGTAATTAACTATTTTTGGTCTTGTGGCAGTTTTACCTGGAATGGAACTACCTACACTCAAAGTGGAACCTATAAGTACGCAATACCTTTTGGTCCAAGTGGAAAATCTACTATTAATACAGTTAATATTCCTTGTGTAGATACTGCTGTATTGGTATTAACACTTATTAATAACAGTAGTACAACTACTATCAATTCCTTGGTTTCGCCGTATACATGGAATGGGGTAGCTTATACCCTACCTGGAACTTATACTGTGCACTTAACCAATGTAGCTGGATGTGATAGTGCAGCTACCTTAAATTTAAGTTTTGCGCCACCTGCTGTTACTTATCCTACACCACAAGTGTATAGTGTAAATAAGGCTATTAGTATACTGGTGCCTACTAATGCAGGAACGGCTGTACCTAATAAGTATATTTTTAGTGGTAATTTTACGGGAAGCAATATGTTTAATACTAATTCTACACCATCAAATGTAGGTGCTCTTGATAATTACAACGTAACAAGTTTGGCGGAAGATAAGGCCGGTAATGTGTATGCAACAGTAGCCAATATGTTTTTTAAAGTAAATCCGGCGGGTGTTGTTAGTTCATTTGCGGGTAGTCCATTAACACCTGGCAACATTGATTCGGTTGGTACTGCCGCAAGATTTAATAACCCACAAGGGGTGGCGGTAGATACGGGTGGTAATATATATGTAGCTGATAAGGGGAATAATAAAATAAGAAAGATAACACCATTGGGTGTGGTAAGCACTTTTGCAGGAAGCACTGCGGGTAGTGCCGATGGGGTAAATGGAACATTTAATCAACCTATTAGCGTAGCTGTTGATAATAATGGCTATGTATATGTATTAGATGCGGGTAATAATAAAATACGTAAGATATCGCCCATTGGCGATACGGTAAGTACCTTGGCTGGATCGGGTGCTGTAGGTGCAATAAACGGTATAGGAACAGCCGCAAGCTTTACCCAACCAAATTCTATTTGTGTGGCTAGTGATGGTACGGTATTTGTAACCGAACCTACCTTGTATAGTGTGAGAAAGATAACTGCGGCTGGTGTAGTATCTGCATTTGTAGGAGGTACTTACGGTACAAAAGATTCGGTAGGGGTAAATGCGCAATTTTTGCGACCAAGGTATATGGCAATTGATATGATGAATAATCTGTATGTAACAGATAGTTTTTTGGTACGTAAAATAAGCCCTGCAGGGCAGGTGAATTTATTAGGTACCACTAGATTAACAGGAAATTTAAAAGCTATAGTTGTAGATACTGCATTGAACATAGTATATAATGATCCTTCAATTTTACATACAAGTGGTTTCAGTCAAACGGGATATATCGGAGGGTTGCCTAATGGGTTGAAATTAAATATTGATGGCACCATTTCGGGGACACCAAATTTAGCTAGTACGGCGAAATTGTATACTATATATACTGCAAACAAGTATGGTGCAGCAGCTGTACAAATTAATATTACCGTAAATGATTGTGCTACAACAGCCACTATTACTGCTGCAGCTTGTGAAAGCTATAGCTGGCATGGAAATACTTATACGGTTAGTGGTAGTTATACTTTTGATACTACGAATGTAGGGGGATGTGATAGTTTGACTACACTGAACTTGACTATTAGTCATTCCAGTATAGCATTTATAACGCAAACAGCTTGTGGTAGTTATACCTGGCATGGAAATACTTATACGGTTAGTGGTAGTTATACTTTTGATACTACGGGTGTTTGGGGATGTGATAGTTTAACTACTTTGAACTTAACTATCAACCAAGTACCTGTGATAACAGCTAATCCTGTAAATAGTAGTATTTGTACGGGTGGAAGTACCAGTTTTAGTACTACTGCAACTGGAACTGGGTTGACCTATCAGTGGAAATTAAGTATTGATGGAGGAACTACGTACAATAACCTATCCAATACAGGGATATATAGTACCGTTACTACTGTTACTTTGAACCTGACAAATGCAACATTTGGATCTAACGGATTTAAGTATAAGTGTGAAGTGACTGGTTGTAGTTTGGTAACAACTTCTGAAGCAGTATTGACTGTAAAAAATGCAGCAGTATCTCGTACCAATGCCACTGTATGTAGTGCAGCATTGCCTTATAGCTGGAATGGCAGAACATACAGTGCTAATAAAACTGATACAGTACATTTTACGGCTGCTAATGGCTGCGATAGTGCAGCAATAATTGTATTTACAGTTACTCGTCAAACGGCAAATAGTACAACTTCTGCAACAGCTTGTAGTAGTTATGTATGGCATGGACAATCCTATACAGCAAGTGGTATATATACGTTTACTTCAACCCAATTTGCTAAGGCACCATTGAGTAACAATATTACGGTTAACTGTGTAGATACAGCGATATTGATTTTGACCATTAAGCAGCCAACAACGGCTTCTATAAATGCTACAGCATGTGGGAATTATAGCTGGCATGGAAGCATCTATACGGCAAGTGGAACTTATACCTTTGATAGTTTAAATAATGCTGGATGTGATAGTTTGACTACACTGAATTTGACGATAAATAACTGTAATTCGAACTATGTGTGGACAGGTA
>CAIVPM010000068.1 GCA_903907815.1 uncultured Chitinophagaceae bacterium
GTTGCCATAGAAGGGGTGCTTTACTTTTGGGAGAGGTTTATAATTTGGAGAGCCCGCAGAGTCCATTTTCTTATGCTAAAAGGGTTTGTGTTATGAAATGTTTGGGGGAAAATGAGACATCTGCGGAGAAGGACACTTTGCGGGAAAGGAATTTATACAGCACTATTCTTTATTTAGCAAATAAAGCTGCAAGCTGCAAAGTATTTCGGCACAGCCACAGGCAGTGCCGAGGATACTCCGATTATTTTGTATGATGTTCTGAGTGGGGACTTCTGCATGGATGTAAACTGTGCGGGAAAGGAAATAATACTATTATATTACTTATAAAAAAGGTTTACCAAACAGAATTTTAATCTGTGTAGAAATTGGCATATAACCTGGTTTAATTTCACCGTTTAAATTTGGAATACCTGCTAATGACTCTTTTAGCGCTGTATCGTTTGAATAATAATAACCGAGTAATATCTTTTTTGCTTTCCTGTTTTGTACTAATACATAATAATGATACAGACGCCCTCTGGTGGAACTAGAAAAGTACTCAAATAATCCATCTAATTGGCTCATTTCTATTACCGTAACAAATCTTGTAAATACATGTTTTATAGTGATAGCTTTATCAGATATATTTATAATATAAGCGTTACTAAAACCTCCGTATAACATTATTAGTAAGAATATTCCTATAAAAATGTTTATTGATAATAGGGTGTTTACAGGTGAACTATGAAAAATAAATCCAATACTTTTTCCATGATCGGGTAAAATAATAAGATAGGAAAAGAATCCTATGATTAATAGAAGTATTAAAGTAAGCAGAAAAAGTAAAATGAAATTAATTATTATTCGTACTCTAAATTTTGATGTATACATTTTAGCTATTTTTATAGTAGTTTAATCTCTAGAATCGCCTACAGTTTTTTTATGATTTTCTTTATTGCTTTCTGGATTTGCAACAAGGCTTTTAATTTTAAATTGCAGGTCTTTGTAGATTGTTTCAATAGAACTGGACTTTACAATTTCAAGATTAATTTCTTTTACTATTTGATATTTATTAGGCAGTATAGTAACATTATTCTGAGCAAGTATTTCTTTCAGATCGTTTTCTGTATTTGCATATATAAGTTTTGCCTGTTCAGTTACAATAGAATTGTAGGTAATAACTGATTTAATTATTTCAGCTTTTCCTTTATCAGCAATAACTCTAAATATTTCTACTGAAATTCTATCAGTATTTCTGGTATTTGCTTCTTTAAATTTTCTGTAATCTATATCGGAAATGCTTACTTTATTAAATACAGCATTACTTACTTTTTTGTTGCCTTGTTTATCTTTTGTATAAACGATAATTGCTATAGCTGAGGGTTTAAGTTCTATAAAATTGTATGTATTTTGCTCTACTACTGTATATCCACCTTTAAGATTTATACCTGTGAAATATATGGCAATATTTTTAACTGCTTGTTTTTCTGCTGCTGCGAAATCTAGTTTACTACCCCCAATTCCTATTGCAGTTTTATTGCCATAATAGTCTTTATAAATACATTTTATAATTACGTAAAAACCATTTCGAGCATTAGCGTCGTCCATTGTTGCGGGTTGCCAAACAATTTTTTGGTTAGTACCATATTTATCTTCTAACTTCTTTTTGCTTTCTACCCCATTTTCATTAAAGGCTTTTTCAAAGTCTAAGACACTATAATGATTGTCTTTAGCAACATACAAAGCTAATTGTGCTTGTGAATAGTAGCTAAACAAGCAAAACAGCATGGCAGGTATAATTTTTTGCATTTATTATAATTTAGCTAATAATTCATTTAGTCGTTTTAATTTATCGGGATTATCATTTTTAACTCGAATAGCTATTTGTAAAATTTCTTTATCGCAAGATTTTTTCCAATCATAGCCTGAAATGGGTTTTGCTGGAGCGTTAAAAATAATGCCTTTATATCCATCTACTTTACCAAATTGTGTTTTCTTATTTTTAAGGTGAATATAAAAAAAATCACCTTTTGGATATTTGGCTTCCTTACTACAACCAATTAGATAATTTGTAGACCATTCATTAGATATTTTATTTACAGATTCAATATCCATAATAGAAAAGTCAACAGATTGTGTTACATCTTCTTGATCATAACAATATTTTACAGGGCTTTTCCAAGTACCCGTAATTTTATACTCACAAAACATAAAAGAGGAGTTATATGTAAAAGTTTCTGAAGTTGTTGTTGTTTCTGTAGATCTATTATATTTTTGATAAAATAATTCGTCTAACAACTCAATTATTTCATCTTTAAGTTTTTTTCGTTTACCTTCCGGAGAGTTTGAAAAGGTCTCGTTTTCTTCAATTGTTACCATTTCTTTTGATAAATCCGTTTGTTCGTCATTGGTAAGCCTTTCGACATCGTGGGTAAAATAGATTGCTTTAATTTTATTGTCCAATATATTGGCATATATATCCAATTCTTTTTTTGCTTTACTCCAATCTTTTAAACCAATACAACACTTAATGTATAAATATTGGGTTCTATCGTTTGTTGAATTTCCTAATGCTTCTTTTGTTTTGTCGAGATAAGGGATGGCTTCGCTATACTTACCTGCAGTATACAATTCTTTTGCTTTATAGTAATAACCCTGTGCTCGAAAAGTACTGGTGACTTGAGCGAACAAATTATTACTGATCATAATTAATGCTAGTAACCAAGTTAAAGTATTCCACTTTTTAATGATTTGTTTCATATAATTAATTTAATATTCAGAATCTTTGGGCTAATATATAAATGTTATAACATTAAAAAAATGACTTTCGTCAGTTTTTGGAAGTTGTTTTAAAAATGGTGTATACAAAAAGTAGAATACAGCTCTTTTGAATTTTAAATAATCGAGATAAATATGGGAATTATTAGTGGAGAAAATTATTACAAGTTTCGTGTTGCTAGTTACTAGTAAGGCACTTTTAATGATTGAATTAATTTGCCGAATATTTAATTTGTAAAGCAGATGTAATTGATACACTATATAGGTAATCTATTGCAGCAATTCAAATAGTATAAAGTTGGAATAAATACATAAGCTATTGCTCTGAATGGGCAGTGCCTTTTTTGATTTTAAACGGTTGAAACCGTTTTGTGCTTTGTTGAATGCGATATTTACCCACGAATAAATTCGTGGGCTGCTTAAAAGGAGTGTAAATTTTTTGAGATTCAGATTGCTTCGCTGCGCTCGCAAATTCGATTTATTTGTATTGCGTTAGTTGCAGCAGGGAATATCCTTTCCTACCACCCCTGAACCTGTTAAGAACCTGATGTTGATATTAGTGGTAGGAAAGATAGGAAGAGCAGCAACGGCCGCAGGCAACGCCCAAAAACTAATTAGCTAATTAGCTAA
>CAIVPM010000069.1 GCA_903907815.1 uncultured Chitinophagaceae bacterium
CAAAGGCTCGTACTATAAATAATCCATCAAATGACATCGTGTTGAGTTATAGTACTTTGAAAACACCCAATAGCAGAATAATTAAAATTCCTGTCAGGATTAATAATTTCAAAGAAATGACCGGAATGCAATTTACAATAGGGTTTAATCCTGATAAGTTAAAATGGATTGGTGTAAATGATAATATACTTAATATTGATATGGGCACAAACCATGCTAAGGAAGGTAAACTATCATTTTTATGGAATGATCCTAATAATGAGATCAGAACGCTTTCTGATGGCAGTAAAATAATTGAATTGCTGTTTGAAACTAAAGGGGATTGTGTAAATGAAGTGCTGGATATAAATAGTTCAATTACATCTGTTGAGGCTTATGATAAAGAGTATGGTTTTCATAATATTGTACTGAAACCTTCTGTAATAACGCTTCTTGAAAATCAGCAGGAACATTGGGGAGTATCACCTAATCCAACAATAAACGGACAAATACAAGTACAGATGAATCTTAATATGAATAAGTCTATTGTATTTAGATTAACTGATAAATCAGGAAGGACTTTAATGGTAAAATCGGTTGAAGGGGTAGTTGGTAGTAATAATTTTACTCTAAAGAAAGGGGAAATTCCTAGCGGAATTTATTATTTACAAGCAATTGGAGTAGAAGGGGTAAAACAAATATTAATAAATTACTAATCAGCATTTAAACGAGTTAATTATTGTTCATATAAGTAGATAATTTATTAGTTCCCGTTATATGTATGCTTCATATGCGTTAAAAGTTGACCATAGGGTAGTTATTTGCTTTGGCATTCTTATATTCGCAGCTGTTCAAAACTAATAGCTTAATAGTGGATAGTATGACTAAAGCAGTGAAAATATTCTGGAAAGTATTTTTTATAGGGTTCGGTACTTTTATTTTGTTTTTGTTATTGTGTAACTGGGGAGCATTTGGAAAAATGCCATCCATTGATGATATACAGAATCCAACAGCCTCTTTATCCAGTCAGGTGTATGCTCAGGATGGCACTTTGATGGGTAAATATTATCTGGAAGATCGTATTAATGTAGAGTATAAGGATATTAGTCCCTTTATAGTTCAGGCATTAGTAGCAACTGAGGATAAACGTTTTTATATACATAGTGGTATAGATGCAAAATCGATATTCAGAGCATTAAAAGGATTAGGTAGAGAAGGTGGTGCAAGTACCATTACTATGCAAACTGCCAAAAACCTTTTTACAGAAGACTGGGCTACCCGTAATTTTATTTTAAGAGCGATACAGAAGGTTAAGGAAGCAATAATTGCTGTAAAGCTGGAAAGGAACTTCACAAAGGAAGAAATTGTAACTCTTTATTTAAATACAGTTGCATTTTCTGATAATGTATTTGGTATCAGGAATGCGTCGAAAACATTCTTTAAAAAAGAGCCAGATAGAGTAAGTGTAGAAGAAGCTGCAGTCCTAATTGGTATGGTTAATGCACCTTCTTTGTACAATCCAAGGCGTAATCCTAAAATGGCCAGGGAGAGAAGAAATGTAGTGCTTAACAGAATGGAAAGCATGCAATACATAACTACTAAACAACTGGATTCATTAAAAGAGCCACCAATAGTGTTGAATTATGCTAAGCTGGATGAAAGTACTGGTCTTGGTCCATACTTTAGAATGATAGTGGGAGAAGAGTTGAAAAAGTGGTGTAAAGAACATAAGAAAAGTAACGGTGATAATTACGATTTATTCCGTGATGGGTTAAAGATATATACTACTGTCAACCCAAGAATGCAATTATATGCTGAAGAAGCAGTAGCAAAACAAATGAGCTATATGCAAAAGCTTTTAGATGCTCAATCTCAAATAAAATCAGGAGAAGTCTGGAATGGTTATGGCAATGTAATAGAAGCTGCTGTAAAACAAACACTTAGATGGTCTGCGGCAATTCATGAAGGAATGAGTGAAGAAAAAGCAAGAGCAACTTTTGATATTCCAGTACATATGAAAGTGTTTGCATGGAATAATAAAAGAGAGAAGGATACCGTGATGACTCCAATTGACTCTATCAAGTATAATCGTCAGATGATGCAAGCAGGTTTTATGGTGATGGATCCTATTAGTGGAGAAGTAAGAGCCTGGGTTGGTGGAATTGATTTTAAAAACTATAAATACGATCACGTTAATATTAATACTAAACGTCAGGTTGGTAGTACAATAAAACCTCTGTTGTATAGTCTGGCTATTGAAGAAGCAGGCTTTACTCCGCAAACAATTGTACAGGATGTTCAACAAAGTTTTGGCTCATATGGAATGGTGCCTGCGACTCCAAAATCCTGTAGTGGAGCTTCGATGCCTATGAGTCAGGCTCTGGCATTTTCCAAAAACTGTGCTACTGCCTATATTATGAAGCAACTTGATAATACCGGCAATAATGCAGCCAGACGGTTTGTTGACTTCTTGAAAAATAAATGTAATCTTAAAACAAATATTGAACCTAACCCTTCAATTGCTATTGGTTCTTGCGAAATTTCTTTATTTGAAATGATGCAGGCATATAGTATGTTCCCTGGTAGAGGTTTTAATACAAAACCATTGTTTATTACCCGTATTGAAGATAGAAATGGTAATACACTGGAAAATTTTGCACCTCAGCGTAGAGAAGTAATCAGTGATGTTACTGCATATTCTGTTATTAAAATGATGCAGGGAGTAGTAGACGCAGGTACTGCCAGAGGTTTAAAGCTAAGCTATGATGTAAGAGGAGACATTGCAGGTAAAACAGGTACTACCAATGAAAATAGTGATGCATGGTTTATGGGTTATACTCCTCAGTTGATGGCAGGTTGCTGGGTTGGTTGTGACGATAGGTTTATTCGGTTTAAGAAAGAAGATTTGAATGGACAAGGTGCAAGGGCAGCAATGCCTATATGGGCTTATTTTTATGAGAAAGTACTGAATGATCCTAATATTGCCGGTATAGATTCAAAGGCAACATTTGTGAAGCCTGAAGTAATGACAAATGATATTGTAAACGATTGGATTAATGATAAATCACCTGTATTAGGGGCTGATGCAGAGAATGAAGGAGGTAATGGAACCTCTCAGGATTATAATATTCCTGCTGATGCCAAACCAGAAGATATAGCACCAGAATCACAATACTTGCCAGATGCTGGTAACGCCCCAATGGAAAATAAAGAAGCAGATAAATCTAAAAAGGAATTGCCTAAAACAAACCCTGCTGTAAGTCCTGCTAATAAACCAAAACAAAATCCTAAGGCGGTAATGCCGAAGGGGAAATAAAAAGGCAAAAGTAAAAAATGCCAAACGCTTAATGCAGAACGCTTTACGCTGAATACAAAATATATGGGATGTATTGGCGTTATGCTTTATGCGTTTAGCGTTAAGCATAAAAAATATTTAATCATGCAAAAACATCTGGTAGTAGTAGGAGGGGGAGCAGCTGGATTTTTTTGTGCTATCAATGCAGCAAATAATAATAAGAACCTTAAAGTAACAATACTGGAGAAAAGCTCGAAAGTATTATCCAAAGTAAAAGTAAGTGGAGGTGGTAGATGTAATGTTACCAATGTTCAACAAGATATTGTAGAATTGTCCAAATGTTACCCAAGGGGAGAGAAGTTTTTAAAGAAAGCTTTCCACTGGTTTAACACTAAAGATACCCTTGAATGGTTTGCTGAAAGAGGCATAACGATCGTTGCTGAAAGTGATGGTAGAATGTTTCCATCAACTAATACTTCTCAGACCATAATTGATTGTTTTATGGGGGAAGTTAATAGATTAGGAATTGAAATAAGGTATTTTACTAATGTTACCAGGATTCAAAAGGAAGAGTCGAATGGTTGTTCTGTATTTCAGGTTGGTAATGAAGAATACAGCATTAAAGCTGATTACCTATGTATTGCTACAGGTGGGTTTATTAAAGAAAAACCAGAATGGGTTAAGAGTCTTCAACTAAAAGTAATAGATCCTTTACCTTCATTATTTACATTCAATATTCCCAACCGTCCCATTACTACATTAATGGGTGTAAGTATGAAAAATGTTGCTGTAAAAATTGCTGGGTCAAACTATTTACAAAAAGGTGATATTCTGATAACCCATTGGGGCTTGAGTGGCCCGGCTGTACTTAAGTTATCAGCTTATGCTGCAATATTATTAGCAGAAAAAAAGTATGAATTTGATGTGTTGGTCAACTGGATTGGCATCAACAATGTACAGGAAATTAATGATATTTTAGAAGATCAGCGTTTTAGTGATGGAAGGAAGAAAGTAATACTTAGTAAGGTATTTGATATGCCAAACAGACTATGGACTTTTCTGGTACTACAAAGTAAAATTGGAGATGATACAAATTGGGCTGATTTAAAATCTGAACATAAAAATAAACTGATTCAGAATTTGCATACTTATACCTTAAAAGTGAGTGGAAAGACTACTTTTAAAGAAGAATTTGTAACTTGTGGTGGTGTAGAACTTTCAGAGATAGATGTAAATACTATGCAATCGAAAAACATACCAGGACTATTCTTTTGCGGGGAAGCATTAAATATTGATGGAATTACAGGAGGATTTAACTTGCAGAATGCCTGGACAACCAGTTGGATTGCTGCAAAAGAAATAGGAAAACAAGTGTAATTTTGTATATAAGAATAAATAGGCAATTTGGTATATCTCATATCAAAAACGCTAAACAATCAATTTAATTTTTGAATGTTTAGCGTTTTGTATTTTACAAATTTGATTATCAACTATGGGAAAATTCCTAACTCATTGTATGTTCTTGCTACTTTATTAATAGCACTAACATAAGCAGCAGTTCTCATATCAGGAATTGCTGGATTGCTGTCCCAGATTTCTACGATTTCTCTGGTAGCATCAATCATAGTTTCTTCCAGACCAGAGTGAACCAAATCAACTTCATCTGCACCATGAGCAATAGATTGACGGTCAGATTCACTGATTGTTTTACCTGTTAATGTTTCCATTTGAGAAACTATTTTGGAATGTACATTTTCAGTGAAACGTTTTTCCATTCTACCATATCTAACGTGACTAAGATTCTTTAACCACTCAAAATAGCTTACTGTTACACCACCGGCATTTAAATACATATCAGGTACAACTAATACACCTTTTTTAGTGAATATTTCATCAGCTTCAGGAGTTAGTGGACCGTTAGCAGCTTCAGCAATAATTTTCGCTTTTACATTAGGAGCATTATCGCCATTTATCACATTTTCCAATGCAGCAGGAATTAAAATATCGCATTCCAGTTCTAAAGCGTCACTACTTTTAGCAAGGTTAGTAGCACCAGGGAAATTTAATATTGATCCAGTTGCTTTTCTGTGTTGAAACAGTTCTTCTTCGTTAATTCCGTCAGCTTTATAAATTGCTCCTTCATATTCTGCAATAGAAACGAGGATAGCTCCATTCTCACGGAAAAATTTAGCAGAGTGATAACCTACATTTCCTAATCCTTGTACAACTACTTTTTTCCCGGAAATGCCCAATGAAAGACCTAATTTGTCCATTAAGTTTTTCATAGAACAAACTTCTCTTACACCAAAGTAAACACCAAGTCCAGTAGCCTCTTTTCTTCCATGAACTCCACCCTGACTTACAGGTTTACCAGTAACACAACCAGCAGCATCTATTTCGCCTGGACGTAAAGAAGAATAAGTATCAACTATCCAGCTCATTTCTCTTTCACCAGTTCCGTAATCAGGAGCAGGTACATCTATACCTGGTCCAATAAAGTTCTTTTTAGTTAATTCACTTGTATATCGTCTGGTTATTTTTTCAAGTTCATAAGCACTATACTTCTTTGGGTCTATTTTTATCCCACCTTTGGCACCACCGAAAGGAACGTTTACAATAGCACATTTGTAAGTCATCAAACTTGCTAAAGCCATTACTTCATCTTGGTTAACACCCATACTAAATCTTATACCTCCTTTACAAGGTGATTTGTGTTGAGAATGTTGTACACGATAAGCTTCAATAACTTCTATTCGTCCATCATCCATTCTAACAGGGAATTTCATGCTGTAAATACTATTACAAGCTTTAATTTGTTCAAGAAGACCTTTATCCCATTTGGTAAATTGTGCAGCCTTGTTGAAACTCTTTTCTACGCTCTCGAAAAAACTGTAGTTTGACATAACTTTTTCATTTATTAATTTGGCAATCAATCGTTTTAATACTAACGTTAGTTAGTAAAAATAGGGGCTGTATTCTTAACAGCGAAATTTTGTGGAAAAGATTTCTAATATTTAGTCTTTTTCAAGTTCTGATATCTTTCTATCCAGATTAATCAGATAGATAAACAAGCCTGATAATATGACTATTACAACCAATACTACAACATATATTTTACCATTGCTATGCATAAAATCGGTAGGCGCAGGATTGTTCTGTACTGTTTGAGCGAATAAAGCAGAACTAAAAAATGAAGTAAATATTAAGGTGACTAAATGTATTAACTTATGCATGGTATTTTTTATCTTTAATTATTTGTAATCTTATTCTTAAAGTAGTTATCCAAACGCCCAATAGCGTCCATCCTATGACAGCAGGCCAGAAAACCAGTTTCATTTGAACATTTGAATCTTTAGGGTTTAATCCCGGATTGCCTTCACTACCTAAACCACCCGGATGTAAAGATTCTGCCAGTCTTGGTAATATCCAGAGTGTTGGGAATAGCATAAAAAAAGCGAATATATTATAAACAGCGCCTATCCTTGCTCTTTTATCTTCATCAGTAAAGCTACCTCTCAAAACAAAATAAGCCATGTATATTAATAATGCTATAGCTGCTCCATTTTGTTTAGGATCGCCGCTCCATGGCTTTCCCCATTGATAGTTTGCCCATATTGCTCCTGTAATTAATCCTAATATTCCAAATACTATACCGGTTCTTGCGAATTCTGTAGAGTAAAAATCGTTTTTGGGAGAAGGAGATTTTAAAAATTTAATGGCATAAATAACAGATACTATAAATAGAATCATCATTCCAAACCACATAGGGACATGAAAGAATAAGTTTCTAATACTTTGCTGTAAAGGCACGCCTGGTGGATTTGGTACTTTAACCATAAAACCAGCAATGCTAACATACAAGAGTAAAAAAATACTAACAATTTTCCACCAGGTAAATTTCATTGTAATAAACACATTTATAAGTGGCAGCAAATGTAGGCGTGTTTTTGATATTATTTATTTGGTGGATATTTTTATATGAAATTATAATTTCAAAATCTTTTATTTGTGTTGCAAATAATTGAAACAAAATGCTTAAAGTAGGTATTACCGGTAATATTGGGAGTGGAAAATCATTGGTATGCGATATGTTTAAAGTGTATGGTATTCCTGTGTATGATGCAGACACTGAAGCCAGAAAATTGATGGAGAATGATGAAACAATTATTCGACTTGTAAAAAAGGAATTTGGTGAGGAATCTTATATCGATAATAAGTTAAACAGATCATTTATATCTAAGCAGGTATTTTCTGACTTTCATAAGCTTCATTTATTAAATGCAATTACCCATCCAGTAATAATTCAATATGCACAGGAATGGATGAGTAAACAAAATGCACCTTATGTAATTAAAGAAGCGGCATTAATATTTGAGTCAGGATCGGCAAAAGGGCTTGATGTTGTAATAGGTATTGATGCTCCATATAGTCTTCGTGTACAAAGAGTAGTTCAAAGAGATGGTTTAAGCAGAGAAGAAATATTAAAAAGAAATGAACAGCAGATTGATCAGGATATGAAGATGAAATTATGTGATTTTGTTATTATTAATGATAATAAAGAATCATTAATAAAGCAAGTAGATGAACTTCATAAAAAATTA
>CAIVPM010000070.1 GCA_903907815.1 uncultured Chitinophagaceae bacterium
AGGAACGTATAATTTTAAATTAACAGTTAAAAATAGTAGTACCGGATGTATTTCACTTTATAACACATTTAAGCTAATTGTAACTGAAATATCTTCTGGCTCAATTGGTAGTAATCAAAGTATTTGTGCAGGCAGTATT
The DNA here is from genome assembly GCA_903907815.1 of uncultured Chitinophagaceae bacterium. Taxonomy (GTDB): domain Bacteria; phylum Bacteroidota; class Bacteroidia; order Chitinophagales; family Chitinophagaceae; genus CANFLJ01. The sequence continues at coordinate 140 of CAIVPM010000070.1, forward strand.
CCAGGTCCAATAACAAATGTATCTTCTGCAATTTATAGTACTGAGTCGATATATTACCGATGGGAAAAATCAACTACTTCTATCAATAGTGGTTACTCTATTATTCCAGATGACACTACTAATAATTACAGTCCGGGAGCACTATATCAAACAACTTATTTCAGAAGAAGAGCAACCGATGACGACAGCAGCATGATAGCCTATACTACCCCGGTAACTATTACAGTAACTCCTGTTCCAAATGCAGGAACCATTTCGGGCAATCAATCTCTTTGCAGTAATAGTACAGTACAGTTTAATAGTAATGGAGATGCCGGCGGAACATGGACATCCGGTGCTACCAACATTGCTACTATTGATGCTTCTACAGGATTAATCACACCGGTTTCTGTTGGCACTGCTACCATTACTTATACTATAACAGGAGTAGGTGGATGTTCTACAACATCTTCTACCAGAACTGTAACAATATCATTGGCTCCAAATGCGGGAACAATCAGTGGCACACAGGCTATCTGTTCAAATGGAACCAGTACTTTTACCAGCAATGGAAATACTGGAGGAGTATGGACATCGGGAACTACCAGTATAGCTACCATTAATACATCAACAGGTATTATTACTGCAGTAGCTGCGGGAACTGCTACCATTACCTATACCGTTGCAGGGACTGGTGGTTGTACTAATGCAACTGCTACAAGATCCATAACAGTTACTGCTATTCCAAGTGCAGGATCATTAAGTGGTACACAAGCAATATGTATGAATGGAACAACCACATTTACCAGTAATGGAAACAGTGGTGGTGTATGGACATCCGGCACTCCTGGCATAGCTACAACAGAAGCATCATCTGGAATAATTACTACAGTAGCAGCAGGTACTTCTACTATTACTTATACCGTTGCAGGAACTGGTGGTTGTGCTAATGCCACTGCTACAAGAACAGTTACGGTAACTGCTTTACCAAATGCAGGTACTATCTCTGGGAATCAATTAATATGTAGTAATAGTACCGTTACCTATACCAGCAATGGTGATGCTGGTGGTGCATGGACTTCAGGTTCTACCAATATTGCTACCATCAATATATCTTCCGGTTTAATAACAGCTGTAGCTGCAGGAACTTCTACCATTACTTACAGCATTACAGGAACAGGAGGTTGTGCTAATGCAAATACTACCAGAACAGTAACCGTCACTACTGCACCAGATGCAGGTGTAGTTTCTGGCATACAATCTATTTGTGTAAATGGATCAAGTAGCTTTACATCTAATGTAAATAATGGAGGCTTCTGGTCATCAGGTTCTTTAAACATTGCAACTATTGATTCTTTCACAGGAGTGATAACACCTGTAGCAGCAGGCAATGCTATTATTAGTTATACTGTAAATGGAACTGGTGGTTGTAATAACGCTTCTGCAACAAGATTAGTTACCATTAATGCTTTACCTACTATAACCTTAAGTTATATAGACAATGTAGATACCGTAGATAATCATTTCACAATAGGCTACAGTGCTGTTACAGGGAGTCCAAATGTATATTCTTTAGTGGTAGGCGAACCTAACATAATGAGTAATTTCAGTTCAATAATTGATGCCACACTAACTGTTTCTCCATTATCAATTCCTTTACCAAGGATCTATGATGGAATATATAATTTTAAATTAACGGTAAAGAATACTACTACAGGATGTATATCTGATTTTAATACGTTTAATTTATTAGTTACCGGTGTATCACATGGTTCAGTTGGCTATAATCAAAACATTTGTTCAGGCACAGCCGCTAGTCCTTTGGTGAATATCGTATCAGGCACTTTTGGAACAGAAGATGTATATTATAGCTGGGAAAAATCTACTACTTCCATAAATGAAGGATATACTGTTATGCCAGATACTACTGACCATTTAAATCCAGGAATATTATATCAAACTACTTATTTCAGAAGAAGGGTAACCGATGATGATAGTAGTATGGTGGGTTATACTGACCCTATTACCATTACAGTCTTTAAAAACACCTGGACAGGAGCTGTAAGTGAGTCATGGAATAATAGCAGCAACTGGACCTGTGGTGTACCTGCAAACGGCGATGATGTAAACATTCCAAGTGGCACCCCTTATGCTCCTACGCTACCAACGGGAGGTTCTATAACCATCAGTGCACTTGCAAATGATACCAGTATCAATATCAATGGTGCTACTTTAACCATTAATGGATTGATTAGTGGAAACAACTTAATAACTGGTTCCCCTACTTCTTCCTTAATAATTGGAGCAACTGCTACTGGCACACTTAATTTTAATGGCGCTATTGATTCTGTAACAAACGGTCTACAGCATTTAACTGTTAATGGATCAGCTGTTTATTTAGCTTCTCCTTTGCATATTTATGGCAACCTTAATGTTGCAAATGGCGGATCATTCGATTTAACAGGTAAGCACCTTGTTCTACATTCCGATAGCCTATATGGCACAGCCAGTGTAGGTATGGTAAATAACACAGATTATGGTTCTTTATTAAATGCTACCAATGTAAGTGTACAGCGATATCATGTTAATAAAAGATCCTGGAATATGATTACTGCACCTTTAACAATGAGTGGTGCAAATTCAGCTTGTGGAAATGGAAATATTGCCAATAACTGGCAATTACAAACTTTAATTACTGCACCTTCACAGTATACACAGTATGGTTTAGATCTTGCTCCAACTAATGCTTATACCATGCTAAACTGGACAGGAACAGCTTGGGGACATGTAACCAATACCAGTTCTGCAAATACCCTGATAGGAAATGCAGGTGGATCGGTTGCCGATAATAAACCATTCTTCATCTACATTAGAGGCGACAGATCAGTTGCAGCTACTTTGGGTGGCATAGGTCATTCAGGAGTTGTATTGCAGGCTTCTGGTGCATTGCAGACAGGTAATAAGCGTTTTGATATAAGTAACATAGCTACCAGTGGATATGCTTTTGTAGCTAATCCATATCCTGCTCCAATCAGTGTAGCTCAATTACTTTCTGACAATCCAACTTTAAGCACCAATTCCAATACGTTTATATACTATTGGGATGCTAGTA
>CAIVPM010000071.1 GCA_903907815.1 uncultured Chitinophagaceae bacterium
CGAAAGCAATTCAATCTATCAGGTAGTCAACAGTCCACTTTATTCGTCTTCTTGTTCACTTTATCATAGTATCGCTCCACTTTATTCATCCTCTTGTCCACTTTATTGTAGTATCGCTCCACTTTATTCGTCCTCTTGTCCACTTTACCATAGTATCGATCCACTTTATTTGTCTTCTTGTCCACTTTATCATAGTATCGCTCCACTTTATTCGTCCTCTTGTCCACTTTACCATAGTATCGGTCATTTCAGCACCACTGCTGCTGTTTATAGTAGTAGTATAAGAACCGTAAATTCACTTTCCTTATTTTATCCTATAGCACAATCATCCGATTTATTAAATGCCCCGCACAATCTCCTGCCCACTTAGTTTATGTTATTGTATTTTAATTATTAATTTTTTAAATCATTAGTTCATAATTCATTTATATGACACATAAACAATCGCTTAAATTAGCAATGTTTCTTAGAATCGTTTTATTCTTCAAAAAGAATAAAACCTTATTAGATACCTTCATCTTTCTCGCAGGTATTATCGATAAATTTCAGGATGTATATACAAGCATCGAACCTATATTAGAAAAACAGGCTGCCGATACCACAGGGTTAACCAAAACAAAAGAACAAGCATTGGCAGATGTTCTCGATCTATTAATTCCAATTTGCCGTAAAGCCTTTGCTTGGGCAAGAGTTAAAAAGAACCAGGAGCTCAAAGCATTATTCAATATTCATTCTTACGACTTCGATACAGTTTCACCCGGTCAAAACGAATATACATTGATTAGTAATTTGATAACAGGGCTTACTGCAAACGAAACGGCATTGCTGGTAGTAAATATTACCAAGCTAAATGTAGATGCTGTCATTGCTTTAGCCGATATTTTCAAAACAACTTTAGGCGTTCCGCAAAAGGCAAAAAAAGATACCAAAGCAGCTACAGTTAGTTTAGAAGAAGAAGTAATTGAATTAACTGATTTGGAAGAAATCTGTTACGATCTTATTGTAAACGAATACAATGTTACCAATCACGAAATGGTATTAACGTATATAGCAAGTCGTAGAATAGGCAATCCAACCAAAACGCATACCGATTTAACCTTCACTGTATATGCCGACGAAGCTAAACAATTTCCAGTAAAAGATGCAGCAGTTTCTTTATTAGAAAGGAATAGAATGGAAATCACCGACTACCAGGGCAACGGTGAAATTGTTCAGTTCAGAGGTGGCGATCTTTCTTTATTAGTAAAGGCAGAGTCATGCTCGGATAAACTGGTTCCTTTCCATATTAAAAGTGGTCAACACCTACATTTGGATATCATATTATCTTAAATGAAGGGTCAGTTAAAACTAAAAGCAGGTTGTTCTTTTATAGAACAACCTGCTTTTTATATAAACACTTCCATTTACATATTTTATCACAACTCACCTTGAACAATAAGCTGTTCAAATATTGTGTCTTACCTCTTTTGTAAATTATGGGTTAAATAATTTTTGTGATGAACAGCTGCAGACAAGTATCAGCGGCGGCGGTTCTTAATAAAATATTAAACTGATTGCAAATCTTTGTTAAATGCCGAATGCAGGTGTATGAAAAAATGTCAGTTTTCTTTCTTTGTGTAATACTTAGGTACGAAATTTGTTAATCAATTAGTTCAATTTAAAAATTAGAGAAAGTATGAAACTCAAAAACATTTTAGCCATTGTAGCTATCAGTGCCACAACCGCCATCCTGAGTGTTTGGGGTTATGGAGAAGTAATGAAATTTAAGTATACCGGATCTGCCGACAATGGTAAGCTTCCGGTGAACTATGCCGGATTTTATGGTAATAACGGAGGCCCCGTGGATTTTACAGCCCCCGCTACTACTGCAACGCCCGCAGTAGTACACATTAAAACCAAGACAAAAGCAAAACAGATTACCAACAATTCACCTCGTCAGAGCAATCCTTTTGGCGATATGTTTGGCGGTGATATGTTTGGCGATTTCTTTAATGTACCAAGAGTACAAATGATACCCGAACAAAGAGCCAGTGGTAGTGGGGTAATCATTAGCGAAGATGGGTATATTGTAACCAACAACCACGTAGTAGAAGGAGCTGATGAACTGACTGTTACCCTGACCAATAAGAAGACCTATAAAGCTACCGTAATAGGTACCGATCCTAATAGTGATCTGGCCCTTATTAAAATTGAAGGATCTGGTCTTCCTTATCTTATTTATGGTAATAGCGATGAGTGTAAACTGGGTCAATGGGTACTGGCAATTGGCTATCCTTTAAACCTCGATGTTACGGTTACTGCAGGTATAGTAAGTGCTAAGGCAAGAAGCATAGGTGTGATAGGTAGCAACAATCGTGGAAACGAGCCATCAGTAAAAGCGCCTATAGAATCGTTTATACAAACCGATGCTGCTGTAAACCCTGGAAACAGTGGTGGTGCATTGATTAATACCAATGGAGAACTGATAGGAATTAACTCTGCTATTGCGTCTCAAAACGGTGGCTATATTGGTTATTCTTATGCTATTCCCGTTAATATTGTGAAGAAAGTAATTAATGATATTAAGAAATATGGTACCGTACAAAGAGCTTATATAGGGGTACAATATCCACAGGAAAGTATGAGTGATGAAGAGAAAAAGAAACAGGATATTAAAGAAGGAGAAGGGGTATATGTAATGGATGTACCAGAAGGTGGCGCTGCAAAAGCTGCTGGTGTAAAGAAGGGCGATTTTATTACTAAACTGAATGGTACTAAAGTGGCTACCGGACCAGAATTGCAAGAGCAGGTTGCAAGATATAAACCAGGTGATAAAATTACCATTACCTATACCAGAGATGGTAAAGAAATAACGTCTAACTTAGTATTGAAAAATAAAGTAGGTAGTACAGAAGTAGTGAAGAATGAAAGTGTTATGGACAAACTGGGTGCCGACTTAGTAACTGTAGATAAGAAAATAGCTACTGCAAATGAGATTGAAGGTGGTATACTGGTGAAGAAAATAAAAGAGGGCGCATTGAAGAATTCCAGAATGCAGGAAGGCTTTGTAATTACTGCTGTAAATGGTACAAGCGTAAAAACAGTGGATGATTTTAAAGCTGCAATTGCATCTGCAAAAGGTACTATATATCTGGATGGTATTTATCCTGGTTACACAGAATCATATCGTTATCCTGTGAAGCTGGAAGGAGAGTAGTACTAATTTGATAATTTGAAGAGGCGTTGTTGCATGAATCAAAAAAATCTTTAGGATAGAATTTTCCTATCCTTATTCAATTAAGCTACTTTTATACTAACTGGTTTGGCGACCTGAAGCATTACATTTAGGATTTTACA
>CAIVPM010000072.1 GCA_903907815.1 uncultured Chitinophagaceae bacterium
AATTTCCCAGATAGTAGGGCTATAGTAAACAGACCAGCTGGAAGGTAAGTAATCTCTGTACAAAGAAGTAACGATGATTACAAAACGCTCGAACCACATACCTATGTTTACTATTACACTCATAAAGAATGTAACCACTAAATTTCTTCTCATTTTCTTGAACCAGAAGATCTGCGGGCTCAATACGTTACAAGCCATCATACCCCAATAGCTCCAACCATAAGGACTGAATAAGTAAGCACGGCTATACCAGAAAGTATATCCTTCATATTTATTCTGACTGTACCAGCCCATGAACAACTCTGTTAAGTAAGCTATACCTACAATAGATCCTGTTAATACAATTACTTTATTCATTGCTTCAATGTGACCCATGGTAATGTAATCTTCCATACCAAATACCTTACGGATGATAATCATTAAGGATTGTACCATTGCAAATCCAGAGAATACCGCACCCGCAACGAAATATGGAGGGAAGATGGTAGTATGCCATCCTGGAACTACAGATGTAGCAAAGTCAAAAGATACGATTGTGTGTACAGAAAGTACCAGTGGTGTAGACAAACCTGCCAATACTAAAGAAAGACTTTCGTGTCTTTGCCAGTGCTTGGTAGAACCAGTCCAGCCAAAAGAGGCTATACCATATAATCTTTTACGTAATTTAGTGAAAGCTCTGTCTCTTACGGTTGCAAAATCCGGCAACAGACCAGAATACCAGAACAATAAAGAAACGGTGAAGTAAGTAGAGATCGCAAATACGTCCCAAAGAAGTGGAGAGTTGAAGTTAACCCATAATGGACCTCTTGAGTTAGGGTAAGGCAAACAGAAGAATGCCATCCATACACGACCCATGTGGAAGATAGGAAACTGACCGGCGCACATTACCGCAAAAATCGTCATCGCTTCTGCAGCACGGTTTACCCCGGTTCTCCATCCTTGTCTGAACAACAATAAGATGGCAGAAATCAGTGTACCTGCGTGACCGATACCTACCCACCATACGAAGTTGGTGATATCCCAACCCCAACCGATAGTCTTGTTCAGATTCCACTGACCAATACCATAAGTTACATCACGATATACAGAATAAACACCGAACATTAGTAAACAAACGGCAATGTAAAAACCTACATACCATAGTTTGCTTGGCTTAGCTTCAATTGGACGAACAATGTCTTCAGTTACCTCATGAAAGGTCTTATGTCCGTAAACCAATGGTTCCCTTAGCTGTGACTCGTACTTTAAATGCATCCGATAAAATATTTTCTTCTTACAAAAAATTAATACTTATAAAATTATCCCTCTTTAGATACTTTCTTTTCTTCTTTTCCTTCCGCTTTTACTGCTTTCTCTTCTTCAATATTTCTAACTTTAGCTAAGTAGCTTACGTTAGGTAATACGTGAAGTTGTTCTAAAGAGTAGAATAAACGCTTATTGTTTTCTTCTCTGTGCAATGAAACGGCGCTCTTAGCATCGTTAACATTACCAAAAACAATAGCGTTGGTAGGACAAGCTTGTTGACAAGCAGACTTAACATCCCACTCGTTATTTTCTCCGCTCTTCAATGGACGGCTTTCTTTCTTAGCCTTTAATTTTCCATCTTGTAAACGTTGAACACAGAAAGAACATTTTTCAATCACACCACGGCTTCTAACGGTAACATCAGGGTTTAATACCATTCTGTTTAAATCGTCAGTCATCATAGTAGTTACATCGCTGATAATTCCTTTTTGATTATCTGGGAAGCTATCTGCTCCTGTATAATCAGCCCAGTTAAAGCGACGTACTTTATAAGGACAGTTGTTAGCACAATATCTTGTACCAATACAACGGTTATAAGTCATTTGGTTTAACCCTTCGCTGCTATGGTTAGTAGCGGCAACAGGACAAACATTCTCACATGGAGCATTATCGCAATGCTGACACATCAATGGTTGGAACACTACATTTGGATTCTCTAAATCGCCGGTATAATAACGGTCAATTCTTAACCAATGCATTTCATGTGCTCTCAATACTTCTGGTTTACCCACTACAGAAACGTTGTTTTCTGCAGTACAAGCTACCACACAAGCACCACAACCGTTACAAGCATTCAAATCAACGCTCATACCCCATTTGATACCCGGCTTATCGTAAACACCATATAATGTACCTTCTTTTCTGAAGTTCTCCACTCCACCAAAAGGTTTTAATTCTTCTTCTCTTTCTTCTAAAACAATAGAAGGATGCTCTTGAAATTCTGCAAGAGAAAACTCTTTCATCACCTCGGTACGGTTACCTTGTTTGGTATTGTACACGTTGTGTGTTTGAGTAAGTGCAACTTTATATAATTCTTTTGTATCCGCTAATTGAACTTCAGCAGCAGAAAAACTGATAGTAGCACCGCTTAATGAAGTGAAAGGAAATACGTTAGCACCAACCATTCCACCTTCATCTGTTACAGCAGCGCGACCAACTTTTGGAGTTCTTCCAAAACCAAGTGCTACCCCTACTGTATTAGGATGTGTTCCAGGAATAATTAAAGCAGGAAGGGTTACTTTCTTACCATTTACGGTAATGTCTACCAGGTGCTTAGGAGGTTGTACCTCATAAGAATCCGCTTGACCATTATTGGTTAAATCAATTCCTAATAAAGTAATAGCCATTGCTGGAGAAACCACTAAGTAGTTATCCCAGGTAGCTCTTGTTACAGGATCTGGCAACTCCATCAACCATGGGTTCGATGTTCCTTGTCCAGCACCTATTGCTATCTTTTCGTATACAACTAATTCAGTTTTTGTAGAAACTTTTGCAGCAGATAAAGCGCTCGATGCAGCAGCAACAGCAGCACTGTTGAAACTTGCAGTCGTAGTACCAGCAGCTTCGGTTTTTACCCCGTCCTGCAATACTTTATCCCATCCGGTTTCTCCACCTACTTTAGCAGACCAGAACGATTTAGTGAACGCTAAATAATCAGCAGTTGCACCACTCCATTTCAATAAGCTATCCTGCCATTGTCTTGTTTTAAACAAAGGATAAATAGTAGGTTGTAAGAAAGAATAATGACCAGTTTTTGCTTCCGCATCTCCCCAGCTTTCTAAGAAATGGTGGGTAGGAATTACGTATTTGCAAAGTTGTGTAGTCTCGTCTGCTTTAGGATTAAAAGAGATCGTAGTTTTTACTTTCTTCAATCCATCTACAAACTTAGCACTGTCAAACCAGGTATAGGCAGGGTTTGCACCCATTACTAATAAAGAATCTACTTTACCAGCATTCATATCGCTTACTAATTCAGCGAAATCTTTATCTATACCTTTATAAGTATTATAGGTAGCAGACCAGTCAATTGTTTTACCGCCAGCACCTAATAATTCGTTGATAGCATTTACCAGAATCTGAACATTTACATCGTTGCTACCGCTTACTACCAAAGCTTCACCCTTAGCAGCCAATAATTCTTTAGCAGCTTTTTCGATACCTGCTTTCAGTTTAGCATCAGCAACTCCGCTTACACCCTTACCGCTGATAGCATTGTATAAAGACAATACCACTAAACTGGTTTCAGATGGACGGTGTAAATATCTTTCATCAGCGTTAGAACCTGTAAGACTTGCAACACTCTCAAATTGAATGTGTTTGCTTAGCGTAGGGTTCTTCTCGCTTATTTTTCTTCCCAATGCATATTGTCTTGCGAACTCAATAGGACTAACCCATGTTCCAAGAAAATCTGCTCCAATACTTACAATCGCTTTTGCATTATCAAAACGGTAAGTAGGAATTGTTTTTTTACCATAAGTAGCTTCATTAGCCAATAGCATACCACTGTACGAAATAGCATCGTAAACAACGTGCTTGCTATTAGGATATTTAGCTAAGAATTGTTTAATTACTTCTAAGGAAGTAGGAGAATTTACTGTGCTGGTCAATAATACTGTGTTACCACCAATAGCTGCAGCAATTGCTTTATCCGCTTCTTCAAAAGTAGCTTCAGCACCTGCAACAGTAGGGAAACGCAATCTTGCGCCATCGTATAAATCAAGAACAGAAGCCTGTACTCTTGCCGAGGTACCACCTTTAGTGATAGGACTTAGTTCGTTACCTTCAATTTTAATAGGACGGCCATCTCTCACCTTTGCCACAATGCTTACCGCTTCACCATCCTGTACAAATGTAGTAGCATAGTAATTAGCAACACCAGGTACAATGTCTTCTGGTTTATTCGCAAAAGGAATAGCCTTCTTTACAGGCACTTCACAGCTTGCCGCTATTGCAGCAGCAGCGGTAGTGAATCCCATGTATTTAAGGAAATCTCTTCTGGGAGCTTTAGCTTGTAAAAAGCCAGTCTCCTCAGCATTTTCAAAAGGAAGTTCCTCACGAAATTCATCCTTTGAAGTTTGCTGATATGCTTCAGAATTATTTAGTTCTCCAAAACTTTGCCAATACTTATTCATAATCCGATAATTCGTAAATTCGTAAATCCGTTAATTTTTTTATTAATAGTGACATTTCTGACACTCAGTACCACCAATCATCTCTACAGTGATTCCTTTTGTACTGTCGATAGTTCCGTTCTTCAATCCATCATGATATTTCTGATAGATGCTGTAGAAACCATTCTCTTTAAACTGTACTTTGGATTCTCTGTGACAGTTGATACACCATCCCATGCTTAAATCAGCAAATTGTTTTACTTCATCCATCTTGGTAATTTCACCATGACAGGTCTGACATTGAACTTTTCCTGCTTTAATATGCTGACTGTGATTGAAGTACACATGGTCAGGAAGATTATGGATTTTTGTCCACTCTATAGGTTTAGCTTTAGATGCATCCCAAGGTTTTCCAGGAGTGAATGCAGCAAATTCGTATAATTTCTTAATCTGATCAGTACCATTCACCTCTACCCCTTCTTCGGTATAAAGCTTTTCGCCCTTGTACTCGTTGATAGCCTGATGACAATTCATACAAACATTTACCGAAGGAATGCTTGCATGTTTGCTGTCCTGAGCACCTCCATGACAGTATAAACAGTTAATCTGATTGATTCCTGCGTGTACTTTATGAGAATAGAAAATTGGTTGTACAGGTTGGTAATCCTTATTTCTACCCAATCCTATCGCTCCCTTAGTAGTAAGGTAACCACCTACCAGGAACAATACTACAGCAAACATAGCTATGTAAGATCTGTTCTTGTAGAAAGGAATAGGCTCATCGGAAACTACACCCGTTTTATCGTAAGATAGCTTTCTAAGGTTCGCATTTACTTGCAATAATATTAATGCAACTACCGCAAGAATTAGGGTAAGAATACCAAACAATAAGGTATTGTCACCCTCTGTTTGTGCTGCTGCGGTAGCAACAGGCAAAGCAGCTGGTTTCCAGTTCTTTACGTAATCAAGGATAGCATCTATCTGCTTGTCATCCAGAGAACCTTCAAAGGCTGTCATAGACACGCCATTGTATTCTTTAAATAGATCGTTGGAATACTTATCGCCAGTTTTTAAATAAGAACCACTGTTCTTAATCCACGCATGCAGGTTTTTACGACTGCCACTCCATCGCTCTTCTACACCCTTCAGTGCAGGACCGGTAAGCTTTTTATCTATTGCGTGACAAGAAGCACAATTCTGAGAAAATAGTGCTTTTCCATCCTGTGCCTTAACTGAAACTATGCTAAATATCAGTAGTAAACCGACTATTAGTTTTGGGAAAAATCTCTTATAAGATATCATAAATTCACAAATATATTGCTCTGATTATGTAAAATTCATCTTTAGACGGCGGCGAAAATATGACACGGAACTGACATTTACTACTTTACTACAAAAAATATTTTATAAAAAAAATAATAAAGGCTGACATCCATCATAATTGTACATGATTTTCAACATACAAATCATTAAAGTAAAACGACCGCTTTATTGCAGTTTCTAAAGAAAATGTTTTAGTGATTAATTCATTTCAATCATCAATTATCCATTATCAATTAATTTGGGCGTTCCGCAAGCGGCCGTTGCAATCTTTCCTACCACTTTTATCATCATCAATTGCTAAGCAGGTTCAGGGGTGGTAGGAAAGGATTCTCCTGCTGCAACTAACGCAAAGGCATTGCTACAATTAAGCAAGCACAACTAACAATAAAAAAAATAAACCGGTTTTAATATTACAATCATTACATACATAGTTTATCTCTTAATAATATATATAATCAGTAGTAATAATTTCCCCTGTCGAAATTGTTTGTTTTTGTTCCACAACCCTCCCCATCATATCCAATGTGTAGGTATATATACTTGTATTACTTGTTTTATTTTCTGTCAACGGCATATAATTACTCGTATTCCAATACGAATTCATACTCGTAAGATCCATCACTATAATAGCTTTGATAGAATATTCCGGATTTAAATAAGTTGTATATGTATATACTGCAGAATCAGAATTTGTAGTATGAATTGGTAATTGTTGAGGTGCACTTAAATTGTATGAATCATGGTAATTATAGACGGAAACATTATTATTAATATACTCTATATGATTATTCTAGGTTTCTTCTCTAGCTCCCCCTTGCATAAGTTGATAATGATCCAACATACCATTAATACTATTACCCGAATAATTAAATGTACAAGTATTAGAATAGGAATTATTTATTATTGAATCGGATAGTAGGTTATTACTAATATTATCATATTTATAATAATTACTTATCCCATCTGATGATGGATAGTTAGAATTTCCTTGATAAGTAAACAATACTGGAGTTCCTGATTTATAATAAGTTAACCTACCCATACTATCATAACAATAAAGGGCACTAACAGTACCAGAAGAAGCACCTGTAGTAGTTTTTTGTTTCAAGTAGCTTCCTTTCAAATTTCCTGGCAGGGTATATGAATATGGCAGGGTCGTAAAACTCATTTCTTTCCCATAAGCCACACCACCTGCATTTATAGCATAAGCACTTACATAATAAGTTGTAGCAGGTAACAGATTGGTAACATTAACAGAAAACGACTTTCCCGTGTCTGTACTTAATATTTTAGTACCATACATTGTATTTCCCGAAGAATTACTAATTGATACACCTTTTTCTGTTATTAATGCTCCACCAATATTTACAATAGTTCCACTAACTAAACCACTCGAATAAGAATTGGCAGTGGCTGAATTTGTTGATACAACTGCAGGGGCAGGTGCTGCACTCCTAAACCAAACAGCATTGCTGTAACTAGTACCCGCAGCATTAGTAGCAAAAGCAACTACATGGTAAATAGTATTGTAATACAAATTAATGATACTATCTGTAAATAAAGCGGTAGTTTGAGTATTATAAATGAAAGAATCAGTCAAATCAGGTTGTAGATTAGTTCTACTGTAACAAAATCCTTTATTTAATATTACTCCTCCACCATTTGACACAAGATAAGCTGAAATTATACCCATCTTAGTTTGTTGATTAATATTTACAACAGGCTGTACTACTATTGCTGCAGTAGTATCCTTTACAGTAGTAAAAGTCATTTCAGCTCCATATCCAACTCCCGAAGCATTTATTGCGTATGCTTTATAAGTGTAGTTAGTATTAAATAATAGCTTAGTAAGGGTAGCAGAAAATTGTTGATTAGTTCCCGTATCAATTATCTTAGCATCATTTATAGTAGGATTATTACCCGCCTTATAGCAAATACCCCTTTCGGTTATTATAGCCCCACCATCATCTACTACGCTTCCACCTACTGTATAGCTATTATAAGTATGATTTATTAATGCAGTACTATTTACTGTTGGCACTTTAGGGTTGTTTACTACCCCTTTTTTGCAACAAATCAGTCCTACAATGAATAAGGATAAAATAAAATAAATATATTTCATACTATTCTTTTTACCTAATTTAATACGTTAACGGCAATCCGTAGCTACTTTTAAAAAAGTGTAGCCAAACTTTTAAATAAATTGTTAAACACATTAAAACACTATCAAACACCCTATTTTATTAATTATTTTAAACTCAATATTCAAACAACGCATACCTCTTTAATAATATTTGTAATCAGTAACAATTACCTCGCCAGTTGATTTGGTTTGAGTTTGTTGTGAAACCCTTCCCATCATATCTAGAGTATATGTGTATATACTTGTATTACTTATTTTAATACTACTTGCATCAATAGTAATTCTACTTTCAGTTAGTGGCATATTATTACTCATATTCCAGAAAAAGTACATGCCAGCAAGTTTCTCAACGATATAAGCTTTTACATTATATTCAGGATTTAAATAACTTGTGTATGTATATTTTGCAGAATCATAATCTATAGTCTTAGTATAACCGTTGGTTGTACTTTTTTCGTAAATATGTTTAAAATTAAAAAAATCAACATTATCATTTACAATATTTATATTATTTATCCAAGTGTCATCTTGAAAACCTCCAGGTGTAATATGTACATGCTGATATCGGTTTCCATCAATTATACTGTTTGTATAATTGAAATTAACAATACTTAGCCACCCTGAAATTGTAGAAGAATCGTAGATTAATTGATTAAAATTATTGTATTTAAAATTATCGTATAAAGACGAATATGGATAAATAGAATTCCCAGAGTAATTAAATGATATTTGAGTAACTCCGTACTTTTGGTAAGTATAATCATAATTAGTAAGACGACCTGCACTGTCATAAAAATAGTGAGTACTATCAATGTTAGTAGCAGCACTATTATTTACAATTTTTAGCTTTAAAAAAGTCCCAGTTAAATTAAAAGCTAATGTAGTAAAAGTTACTTCATTTCCATAAGCAATACCTCCTGCGTTTATGGCATATACCCTTGCATAATAAACAGTATTGGATAAAAGATTATTTACTTTAACAGTAAAAAACTTTCCGGTATCTGTACTTAATATTTTAAGGTTATTTATTGTAGGCCCTGTATTCTTGCTAATACATACTCCTTTTTCAGTAATTGGCGCACCTCCTGTGCTCACAATTGACCCAGTGATTATTGCACCATAGAATGACCCGGAATTTGCTGAATTTGTCAATACACTTGCAATAGTAGGTAAGGCCGTTTTAAAGCTTATTACATTACTATAAGTAATTCCCGCTTGGTTACTTGTAAATGCACAGATATAGTACGTACTATTAAAGTCTAATCCATTAATAGTATTTGAAAACACATTACTAGTATCTACATTATAAACTATAGAATCCCCAATACTAGGGTTATTTGTTGTATTACTATAACAAAATCCTTTTGTAAGAATTACACTTCCTCCATTTGATACTATAAACCCAGATATACTGCAGTTAGAAGTACTAACTAAGGTAGGATTATTAATACTGACAGTCGGTTTTGTTATAATTTTTATACTTGTATCTTTTCCAGTTGTGAAGGTCATTTCAGCTCCGTATCCAACTCCCACAGCATTTATTGCATATGCTTTGTAAGTATAATTAGTATTAAATAAAAGCTTTGTTAGCGTTGCAGAGAACTGTCCAACAGTTCCAGTATCAATTATCTTAGCATCAATAATTGTAGGGTTATTACCCGCCTTATAGCAAATACCTCTTTCGGTTATAGTAGCTCCACCATCATCTACAACTGCTCCACTTACAGTGAAGGTATTGTAAGTAGATGAAGTTAATTTATTAGAATTCACTATTGGTACTTTGGGGTCGTTTACTACCCCTTTTTTACAACATATCAATCCCAAAAAGATTAAAAAAAAATATATTTTATACTTTTTTATGCTTACTCTATTAAGTTTATAATAATTTGTAGCTGCTTTAAAAATATGGTAGTTAAACTTTAATTTAAAAGTAAGTAACATATACTTCTATTTATAAAAAATTCATTTACTATTCTACCGAGAGAGGATCAAGGCGGAGGTTTAAGTTTAGACGACGTCAAACGGAGGCTTAGGGGTAGTCTGGGTCTGCATGCCATTGGCTCCCAGCTAGCTTGTCTAGGTATTAAAATCCGTTGCAGGAGGTTTATTATCGATAAGCGATGATGTCTGGACATGGATCTCAGCTCCAGGAATGCTTGCTGTTTAAACTAAAGCGTCATCGAGTTGTTTCTAAGCATTCAAAGCGATACTTGTGGTTTAGGTAGCGAG
>CAIVPM010000073.1 GCA_903907815.1 uncultured Chitinophagaceae bacterium
TCGTCTCTTGAATAAAAAAGCGCCTTAGATATCTAAGGCGCTTTTTTATTCAAGAGACGAACTGCTATGTATACACACCTTTACTATTGTCTATATACTGAATACCTTTCCTCCCTTATTTTTGCGTTACATGTCATTAAACCTGTACATACAATACTTATCAGCAATCTGCAAACAGTTTCCTGTAATTAACTTCTTACAATCTGTAACTGCTTAACCATGCTACCAAATCTTCTACAGAAATTAATCAGAACAGCTTCAGGACGCACCCGTTGGGCAATGGCAATAACAGGATTATCTGTTGCATTGTTATTAATGCTTTCTGCGGTTCAGATTCAGGTAAATTACGACAATCTTCTTCACAGTAAAACCAATCAGGATAGTGTAGCGAACTTTCTGGTAGTAAACAAAATACTGAACAACCAGAGTATAAATAATACATCTATAAATAAGGATGAAATAACCACTTTGAAACAGCAGGGTTTTCTGGATGATGTAGGCATACTTACCTCGAGCAGATTTAAAGCTTCAATACAAAGTAATAGTGATCGATTTCCATTCTTTACAGATATAGCTTTCGAGAGTGCCCCTGCATCTTTTATAGATTTTAATGATAAGAACTGGACCTGGGATGAAAGTAGTTCTTACATTCCTATGATTGCACCGAATATGTTTCTCGACTTCTATAATTTCGAGTTTTCTCAGTCGCAGAATTTACCACAGCTAACACAGGATATTGTAAAGATGATTGTGTTTAAAGTAAATATTCAAACAGGGGTTTCACCATTAAGTTTCAATGGTCGTATAGTAGGTTTTAGCGATAGAATCTCATCTATATTAGTACCTCAGGAGTTTATGAATTATGCAAACACTCGTTTTGCAACACTGAAAACAGAACAAACTTCGAGGGTTATTATTCGTACAAAAGATCCAGGGAACCCTCAATTAGTAGATTATTTAAAACAACATAATCTAACTACCGATGCCGACAAAACACGTTTTAGTAAGTATCGGAAAATAGTGAATGTAGTAGTCAACGCAAGCTGGATTACCGGATTGGTAATGTTGTTGTTTGCTTTATTAATTTTTACCTTATTTATTCAACTCACTATATCATCCTGTAAAACCGAGATTGAATTGTTACTAACGCTTGGAGCATCTCCTAAACAATTGAAACAATTTTTAATAAAACAATTTTTCCCTTCCAATATATTAATTACTGTTGTTGCATTATTGATATTAGGTAGTCTACAATTTATTTGTTCAAGATACTTACTAAAACTAAACATGTTTATCCCTACCCTATTATCGATGTATACTTTGATAAGTGGGCTTGCAATTTTGTTTCTAATCTGGATTGTTTATACAATATCCTTGAATAAATACGTGAAGACTTGATTAAAGTAAGATTATAGTTGTAATAAGTAAGTTTTAAGTAAACAGCCAATACAAATTCAATATAATTTAGTAGGCTTTTTTGTTACTGCTACTAATGTATAACCAATACTGTTGATAAATATATCAGCCATCGCAGTTATATTACAGTATAACTTTGTGTTTCAATTTTATAATTACGCTAAAAGAAAGATTATGGAAATACTAATTCACTATGGATGGCTGCTAATTGTACTGTTTATCGTTTTTAGCGGTCTCGTTACAGTCAATCAGGCTACAATCGCCGTGATTACTATGTTTGGAAAATATCGCCGGATGCTGAAGCCCGGACTGAACTTTAAGATTCCAATTATTGAACAGGTTTATAAAACCATTAGTATACAGAACAGAAGTGTAGAACTGGAGTTTCAGGCAGTTACTATCGATCAGGCCAATGTATATTTTAAAAGTATGCTACTGTTCGCCGTAATGAATGCCGACGATGAAACTGTGAAAAGAGTTGCCTTTAAATTCATTAGTGAGAAAGATTTAATGCAGGCATTAATCAGAACTATTGAGGGTAATATCAGATCGTTTGTGGCCACTAAAAAACAAGCAGAAATTCTTACGTTAAGAAAGGAAATTGTAAGTAGTGTAAAAGAAGAAGTGGACCATGTGCTGGAAGACTGGGGCTACCACCTACTGGATCTTCAGATAAACGACATTACATTCGATCAGGCTATTATGGAAAGTATGAGCCGTGTGGTAGCCAGTAGCAATCTGAGAGCTGCTGCAGAGAACGAAGGACAAGCCCTTTTAATTACTAAAACAAAGGCTGCTGAGGCAGAAGGTAACGCCATAAAGATTAGTGCTGAAGCAGAAAAAACTGCTGCACAATTGCGTGGACAGGGTGTGGCATTGTTCAGAGAAGAAGTGGCAAAGGGTATGAGTCAGGCTGCAGAACAAATGAAGCAAGCTAATCTGGATACCAATGTTATCCTCTTTAGTATGTGGACAGAAGCTATTAAAACGTTTGCAGAGGTGGGAAAAGGCAATGTGATATTTCTGGATGGTAGTCCGGAAGGAATGGAAAAGAACATGCAACAGATAATGGGCATGATGAAGATGAAGGAAAAGGTTAATTAGCTAATTAGCTGATGTGCTAATGTGCTAATTGAATACAGGAGACAGGAGGTAGGAGTTAGGAGAATACAAGGATTAGCGGATTAACGAATTAACGGATTTGCGGATTAATGGATTTGCGGATTAATGGATTAATACAAAAAGAGGGATTTATACCTTTATAGAGAACTGTTTTTATGGATAATATACATCTGTTTTACCAGAACATAAGGAACTGGAACTTGCTTTAAGAAGGAGGGATATATTGCCTTGGTGGGTGAAAATATTTACCTGGATATTTCTAGTTTTTGGCTTAGTTGTTCCTGTCGGAATTGTATTTGGAATATTGGGCTTAAACTTTGAAATGAACTTATATGGAATAAGTAGTTTTCATCCATTTTCAGTAGTTGGATTCTCCATAATAATATTATTTGTTTTAAAAGCGATTACTGCATTTGGGTTGTGGACAGAGAAGGACTGGGCTTTAAAACTAGGTTTCATAGATGCTATTTCAGGAATGCTGATTTGTCTGTATGGAATGGTAATAGCTACTTCTAGTTTAAGAATAGAGATAGCAATACTTATCCCATACTTCATCTGGCTAAATAAAAACAAAGTAAGATGGGAGACTTTTAATACAGGAGACAGGAGTTAGGAGAATACATGGATTTGCGAATTAACGAATTTACGGATTTATACAAAAAGCGGATTGGAAAAAGTTTTTACACTTTCTTCAATCCGTTTTTTAGTTTAATAGATAATCCGTTAATGACTATAGTCCAAGAAGCATTTTCACAGGATCTTTCCCTGCAAGTAAAAGTTCTGGATTTTCTAAAATATCTTTTACTCTAACTAAGAAACTTACGCTTTCTCTACCATCAATAATACGGTGATCGTAACTTAAAGCAAGGTACATCATTGGTCTGATTTCTACCTTACCATTAATAGCCATCGGGCGCTCCTGAATCTTGTGCATTCCAAGAATAGCGCTCTGAGGAATATTGATAATCGGGGTACTCATCAAGCTACCAAAAACACCACCGTTGGTAATGGTAAATGTACCACCTGTTAGTTCATCGGAAGTAAGTTTACTATCACGGGCTTTACCTGCCAGTTCTACTACTTTCTTCTCTACATCGGCCATACTCAAGCTTTCTACATTTCTTATAACAGGAACAGTCAACCCTCTTGGAGTACTTACCGCGATACTGATATCAGCATAATCGTGATATACTAATTCATCTCCATCGATATATGCATTTACAGTAGGCCATTCGCTTAATGCAATTGCACAAGCTTTGGTAAAGAAACTCATGAAGCCAAGGTTCACACCATGCAGTTCTTTGAATTTATCTTTATGCTTTGCTCTGGTAGCCATTATAGCCGTCATATCTACTTCGTTGAAAGTAGTTAACATAGCAGTCGTATTCTTCGATTCTACCAATCTTCTGCTAATGGTTTTACGGAGATTACTCATCTTCTCTTTACGAACATTTCTGCTGAACAAATCTGTTCCAGCAAAAGCTTTCTTACCGGGATGAGATAAGGCTTCCAGTACATCCTGCTTTACTATTTTGCCACCAAATCCGGATGGTGTAATAGCTGCTACATCTACTTTTTTATCAGCAATGATAGCGCTTGCAACAGGGGTAGATTTTATATCATTTGGAATAGCAGTAACCGGTGCTACAGTAGCTGGTTTCTCAGCTGGTTTTTCCGCTTTAGCTTCTACTACTGTTGTAGCTGGTTTCTCGGCAGTCTCATCCAGCTGAGCAAATACTGCACCAATTAAAACGGTGTCGCCTTCTGCAGCTAAAGTGGTTAATATGCCTGATTGTTCTGCGTTAACTTCGAAAGTTGCTTTTTCGCTTTCCAGTTCAGCAATTACTTCATCTCTTTCTACATAAGACCCAGATTTTCTGGTCCATTTTAGTAATGTAACTTCTGATATTGATTCTCCTACAGTAGGAACTTTTACTTCTATCATTGCGGTTGCTTGAAATTATGTTGATTATAATGTTTTAATTGATTAAACGCTAAATGCGGTATCGATGATTTCCTTTTGTTCCATCGCATGAACTTTTGCAAAACCAGTAGCAGTTGCAGCACTTGCATTACGGCTGATAATACCAAAGTTGATCCCTTTAAGATTCATTTTAAGAAAGCTTGCAGCACCCATATTCAATGGCTCTTCCTGCACCCAGAACCAGGTAGCTTTACTATACTTTTTATGTAAAGCATCCAGCTGTTTTTGTGGCAATGGATACAATTGTTCTACTCTAACAATTGCTATATCTGTTCTATTCTCTTTTTGTTGTCTTTCGGCCAGTTCAAAATATAACTTACCAGTACAGAACAATACTTTTTTAGTAAGTGTAGCATCCTGATTAGTAGGATCATCAATAACTTCTTTAAATCCACCATTGGTAAATTCATCTATGTGGCTATACGTACCAGCATAACGCAAGTAAGCCTTAGGGGAGAAGTTAATCATTGGCTTTCTGAACTGCCAAGTTAGCTGACGACGCATAGCATGGAATAAATTAGCTGAAGAAGTAATGTTAGTTACCACCATATTCAACTCAGCACACATCTGCAAGTAACGCTCCAAACGGGCACTACTGTGTTCAGGACCTTGTCCTTCGTAACCATGTGGTAATAACATAACCAGTCCATTCATCCTGTTCCATTTCTGTTCACCAGCAGAGATAAACTGATCAATCATAGTTTGAGCACCATTGCTGAAATCACCAAACTGAGCTTCCCAAATTACCAGTGCATTAGGATTGGCAAGACCATAGCCATACTCAAATCCAAGTACACCATATTCACTCAATAGTGAATTGTATATTCTAAACTTCTCCTGATTTTCAGATAAGTCTTTTAAACGGTTATATCCATTATTCGTTTCTTCATCTCTTACTACTGCATGACGGTGAGAGAAAGTACCTCTCTTTACATCTTGTCCGCTCATACGAACAATGTTACCTTCCACGAGGATGGAGGCATAAGCCAACAGCTCTCCGGTAGCCCAATCTACTTTATTCTCCACCTCCAGCAACTTCGCTTTTTCAGCAAACAATTTTTCTACCTTTTTCAAAGGTTTGAAATCAGCAGGTAGAGTCATGATTCCTTTGAATAAAGAGCGCAATTTTTCTTCTGTAATTGCTGTTGAAGGAGAAGCATCAAAATCTTCTGCTGTAGCTCTTTTCAAGTTCTTCCAAGCTAATTCTGGTGCCTGATATTTGTAAGGTAGCGGGTTCTGTTTTACACCATCCAGACGTTCCTGAAGGTCGGCCCAGAATTTCTTTTCCATTTCTTTAGCTAATTCCTTAGCGTCGCTTTCTCCATTCTGCAATAAGAAACTTGTATAAACTTCTCTTGGGTTCTGGTGCTTTTCTATTAAAGAATAAAGCTTAGGTTGTGTATATTTTGGATCATCGCCTTCGTTGTGTCCATGGCGACGATAGCAAACCATATCTATAAAAATATCGGAATTGAATTTCTGTCTGTAACGCGCAGCAATCTCTGCACATTTAACAGCGGCTTCGGCATCATCACCATTTACATGGAGAACTGGTGCCTGCACCATTGCAGCTACAGAAGTACAATAATCGGCAGTACGTGCATCATCAAAATCGGTAGTAAAACCAATCTGATTGTTTATTACATAGTGAATAGTTCCACCATTGTAATAGCCTTTAAGACCCGACATCTGTAGTATTTCGTATACAATGCCCTGACCAGCTACTGACGCATCGCCATGAATAAGTATTGGTAATATTTTATCGAAATCGCTTTTATATAAAACATCTGCCTTTGCTCTTGCAAAACCAAGTACCACAGGATCTACTGCTTCGAGGTGTGAAGGATTAGGCATCAGCTTAACACTGATTTCTTTTCCTGTAGGAGTATTTAAATGACTACCATAACCCATGTGATATTTTACA
>CAIVPM010000074.1 GCA_903907815.1 uncultured Chitinophagaceae bacterium
GGTAAAAGAGATTTTAAATATGAATACTTAGCTAAAAATAATATTTCTTCAATACCTTATAAAGAAATTTACAATAACTCACCAATGTATTTTATGGTACAAAAAGATTTGGTACAGGGTGAAAAATATAATACTGGATTTGCTTTGAACGAGTTATTTAATCTGAACTCTCTTGGTCTACTAACAAAGAGAGATAAATTTATTATTGATTTTGAAAAATCATATATAATAAATAGGTTAAATGATTTTATTGGTGAATCTAATTCAAATGAATTATTAGCTTTAAAGTATGATTTGAAATTAAAAGATAATGATAAATGGGATTTAATTAAATCAAGAAATGAAATAAATAAAACTGGCATTGTAGGAGAGAAATTTAGGGTATTAAATTATAGATGTTTTGATAAGAGATATATTTATTATGATGATAATTTTGTTGCGAGATTAAATAAGAAAGTTCTCAGTCATTTAAGTTATGAAAATTTGGCTATTATTTCAACAAGACAATTAGCAGATAATAACTTTAACCATATATTTATTTCAAATATTATATCTGACCAATGTTTTATATCAAATAAAACGAAAGAAGGATGCCAGGTATTCCCTCTTTATCTCTATCCAGCCAATAAGGAGCAATTAGCATTGGGAGAGACTGCTGAAAGAGTACCCAATATGAATATGGAGATAGTAGCGCAAATTGCTAAGGGTATTGATTGTATTTTTAGTAGTGATGAAGATAAAGATTATCCTTTAGATTTAAAACCATCCTTTGCTCCAATAGACTTATTGGATTACATATATGCTATACTGCATAGTCCTAACTACCGAGAAAAATATAAGGAGTTTTTGAAGATAGATTTTCCTAGAGTACCCTACCCTAAAGATGCTGCAAGTTTCTGGCAATATGTAGCATTGGGTGGAGAACTAAGAAAGATACATTTACTGGAAAGCCCTGTAGTAGAACAATATATAACAGAATACCCTGAAGATGGGAATAATGTAGTAGATAAAATAAGGTTTGAACCTTATATATATGAGAATACTGCCATGAGTGAGGATGGGCAGTATCATTATCCTGACTATCTTGGTTTGGTATTTATAAACGATACTCAATACTTTAAAGATGTGCCTACTGTAGCATGGGAGTTTTATATAGGGGGATATCAGCCTGCACAGAAGTGGCTGAAAGATAGAAAGGGTAGAACGCTGGGCTTTGAGGATATATTGCATTATCAGAAGATAATAGTAGCATTGAAAGAGACGGATAGGATTATGAAAGAGATTGATAGTGTATAATTGATGATGAATAATTAATGAAGGAAATATAATAGATAAAGTATAATTATGTCGAGGAAACCTGTGTTTGAAGATAAATGTGCTGAGATACTGGCTTTTGTGAAAGAATACGGAAGATTACCTATTCAAAAGGATGGTTTAAAATTGAGCAAGTATATATCTGTTATAAAATATAAATACATAAAGGGGAAGCTGGATAAAGCCGTATTTGATCAATTTAATTTTACAGGTTTATTTGATGAGAAGATAAATGATAAATGGGAAACCAATTATACTAATTTGTTGCTCTTCAGAAAACAGTATCCTGAAAGATGGCCAAGTATACAATTGAAAAATAAAGCTGAAAAGTATTTAGCAGAATGGTGTTTATTTCTGAAAAGAAAAAAACAAATAGATAAATTGCCTAGCTACTGGGTGGAAAAATTAAATGCAATAAGTTTTGATTTTAGTTTAGATAAAATTCAAACTGGCTGGCAGCGAAATTTTAATGCAGTTGAATTGTATATTGAAACCAATAATACCATTAATGGGTTGAACGAAAGATTAAGCGGCTGGTGTAATTATCAATGTAAATACAACTTAGATGGGAAAGTAAAATTGCTGATTGAAAAATATATAAGTGATACTAAACCATTGAAAAATGTAAAGGTTAGAGATAGTTGGGAGGAGTGGTATATGAAATTGAAGCAATTTATAAAGATACATAAAAATAAGCCTATCAATAATACAGACAAATCACTGTATGAATGGTGTAGGCGACAGCGAGAAAAGA
>CAIVPM010000075.1 GCA_903907815.1 uncultured Chitinophagaceae bacterium
GCACCACTAAGAACATTGATTATTTATGGAATGGCGATCCATCGGTATGGCCAAAGACGAGTCCGGTTTTATTTCCTATCATTGGTGGATTGAAGGAAAATACTTATACCTATGAAGGTAAAAAGTATACAATGAACCGTCATGGCTTTTGCAGAGAAAGTGTTTTTACCGTTACCGAACAAACTAAAAGCGTAATTACTTTTACGCTGGAAGCAAACGAATATACATTATCTCAATACCCTTTTACTTTTCGTTTTTCGGTAAAGCATGAGATAAAAGATAATCAACTATTTGTAAGCTATATAGTAGAAAATAAGGATACAAAACCTATGTTGTTCTCGGTAGGTGCACACCCAGGATTTTATGTTCCTATCCATCCTACTTCCAGCTTTGAAGATTACTATCTATTATTCAGCACGGTGGAGAATACTGGCAGATATTTGATCAACAAAGAGGGATTGATTGAAAACACTCCTACCCCATTGTTGCAAAATACTGATAGATTGTTACTTACGAGAGAGTTGCTATCGAATGATGCGTTGGTATTTAAAACATTGAAGTCTACGAGTATTTCTTTATTAAGCAATACGAGTGAATACGGTTTGAAATATACTTTTCATGGATTCCCTTACATGGGTATCTGGCAACCTAAAGATGCGCCGTTCTTATGTATAGAACCATGGTGCGGATTGGGCGACACATTAGGAAGCAGCTATGCTATGGAAGAGAAAGAAGGAATGAATGAATTGCCAGTGGGCGAAACTTTTGTTCGCTCATGGGATGTGGAGTTCTTCTAAGGCCTCATCCCCTGCCCTTCTCCCGAAGGAGAAGGGAGAAATACAACAAGCCAACATTGGAATAATTATTCCATGTTGGCTTGTATTGTTTTAATGATGTCTGAAAATTCTTCTTTAGTAAATTTTAGTTTAGGTTGCGATAAATCTACATCGCCAGGATTGGTAGTAGGCAGCAAATGAATATGTGCATGTGGTACTTCGAGCCCTACTGTAAGAATGTTTACTCTATTGCATGGGAACGACTTTTCGATAGCCTTAGCAATAGGTTTAGCAAACAATAATATCTCGGCTAAGTACTCATCGGGCAAGTCGAATATTTTATCCGTTTCCAATTTAGGAATAACTAATGTATGTCCTTTTTGTACTGGAAAAATATCCAGAAATGCAAGGAATTTATCGTTCTCTGCAACTCTGTAACAAGGGATTTCTCCTGCAATAATCTTTGAAAATATACTAGCCATGTTATTTAATTAAGAGTTATGAGTTATGAATTATGAATTATGAATGAATACAAATACATTGTTTTGATGCCTATTTATATTAAACTCTATTTAGAATGGAAGGCCTATACCTAATTGAATGGCGGCATTTCTAACATCGGTACCATTTGCTCTTTTCTCTGACAATGATGGGTTCTTAAAGTCCATCCAACCTGCATTTTCCAACCTCGCAGGATCTTTAACTTTATACGCCACATCGAGCCTTATTAAGAAATAAGAGAAGTCGAAACGGATACCTGTTCCAACAGCAATGGCTATGCTCTTTCCAAAGTTGTTTAAGTTAAGACTGGCATCAGGATCGGAAGCATCTTTTCTCATATTCCAAACATTACCAGCATCGGCAAAAACTGCACTACCAATATTGAAGGAACCGAAGTTGAAAATAGTGTATCTATATTCCAGATTCATTTCCAGTTGTATATCGCCAAAACGGTCTTTAAAGGAGGAAGATGAAGTATCATACCCAAGGGAAGTACCAAGACCTAATTGCCTTAATCCCCAGGCACGCATACTATTTGGACCACCACCATAAAACTGTTTGAAGAATGGCAATACTTTACCTATATCGTTATGATCGTTCCAGTTGTAGCCTAAGCCTGCAAATACACGGCCTGCAAGCTCGGCCTTGCGATATTTGTTCAGGAATCTATACTCGGCTTCCCCTTTTGCAAACTGATAAACATTGTTCTCTAAATCAGGAAAAACAAAGTCCAGTAATCCAGAAACCTCCAAGCCCAGTCTCATGAAATGACTAAGCCCTTTTTTATGACTTGGGAAAGTTTGAATATAGGATACTGAATGGCTAACAACATTACCTGTATTGAAAGATAGCTTCAGGAAAGGGTTCTTAGCAATCAGATCTTCCAATCCTGAAAACTTTTGTAAAGAATATAATTCAACGTTGATAGGTTTG
This sequence comes from uncultured Chitinophagaceae bacterium, assembly GCA_903907815.1. GTDB lineage: Bacteria > Bacteroidota > Bacteroidia > Chitinophagales > Chitinophagaceae > CANFLJ01. Next base: position 2,211 of record CAIVPM010000075.1, read on the forward strand.
ATAAGCAAAACACTATTTGCTCCCTTATTCTGAATACCCCAACTACCAACAATTGACCGTAATTTATATATCTGAAACCTATCTGTATAGGTGCCATTGAATGACAATATGTTCTGCGTAACTGTTTTACTATTTGGTTTTCTTTTACCTGTAAAAACATAAGTCTGACTTATAGCAAACTGGAAAGTTTGTAATAGCCTACTGGTATCTATAGCACTGAACTCGACCCCATTGTTTAAAGTGGTATAAGATTGAACGGCTCTTTTCCAAACGTTTTTATTACGAAGTGAAATATTGCCAGAAACCCCAATTAAATTACCAGCAGCAATATCTCCTGTATTCTTACTTCCTTCCAAGTTTAATGTTAGATTTTGTTTCTTGTCAGGGCTAAGAAAAATGTGAAAATCAATGGTATCCAGATTACGGATTACCGGTTTTATTTCCACTTGTTTCCAGGAACCAATCTGATTGAAAGCATTTATTGTTTTATAATAATCAGGCTCGTTGTATAAGCTATCTGATTTAAGAAAAGTATTTCTAATTAATGGTGTTTTTTTGAACAGGTATTTGTCGTAATAAACAGCAAATTTTTTGCCTTCTATTTTAGGTAAATGTTTTTGAAGTGCTGTAGTATCATATACATCTTTAGCATCGGGGTAATAAAACATTTTACCTGTTGTGTATTTTCTAAAAACAATTGCAGGCAGATCGGCTCTGATTAATATTGTAATTCCCCACTCTGGTTTTGCTATATTGATATTGGAAAAAGAATCGACAAATGCATAGAGATGTTCCCGGGTAAAAGAATAATAACCATTACGACGAAAGATGCTCACCAGCCTATCCAATTCACTACTGATAGTTTGTTTCATGTAAGGCTCCTTCTTTACTAAAATGGTTCTTTTAGCATATCGAAGTGCCAGTTTTTGTAAGCCAGAATCGGTGAACTTAAAGTTTACATTTCCTATCAATACTTTTGGACCAAGGTTTATTTCCAGATTAATGTAGGTACGGTATTGCAGTTTACTATGATCCTTAATACTATCAAACTTATGAAACAAACTGCCTTGATGAAATGTATCTACCTTTACTACAGGTATATTGAATTTAGCATAAAAATATCCAAGAGACTGCAAGTAGGAATTCATGAAGTTGATGCTTCGGGATACATTATTAGCATCGTATACAGCAGGATTCTTTATAACATACAAAAAGCCAAACTTCTGTAATTTCTTTACCCTAATGCTATCATCCCAATAATTCTCTAAATCCAGTGTAAGTTGTTGTTTCTGATCATTTTTTAAATCAGGAGCAATAATTTTGATGGTATTATTAAAAACAAATGCGGTATTGCGTGGATAATCTTTTACTTTCGTCCTTCTCTGTTCGGAACAGGAGGACATGATTAAAAGCAGGGCTCCCAGACAGAAAAGTGTAATAAGTTTATTACCCCAACAATTTATCATACTATGTTATCTAAGAATGAAATAAAGTTCATACAATCACTTAAGCAAAAGAAAAACCGTCTCGAGCAAGGATTGTTCATTGCCGAGGGGCCAAAAATAGTTGAAGAAATTCTTAATAGTAACTTTATTGTAGAAAGAATCTTTGGAACAGCAGATTTTTTTAACAAGACTACCGCTATTCCGGCTGGAATCAAGCAACAAATAGTGACAGAAGTGGACCTAGAAAAGATTAGTTGTCTTACAACACCACAGCAAGTAGTAGCCATTGTAGAAATGGATCAGACTAATATAGAAACTTTTCAGAATAAAGACTGGTGTCTGGCTTTGGATGGTATACAGGATCCGGGCAACTTAGGAACCATTATACGAACTGCTGACTGGTTTGGCATAAAAAATATTGTATGCAGCAATGATACAGCTGACATATACAACCCAAAAGTAATACAGAGTACCATGGGCAGTTTTACCAGGGTAAATGTTTATTACACTAACTTAAACGAATGGATGGCCACTCAACAGGTGCCAGTATACGGAGCTGTTCTGGATGGAAAAAATATATTTAATCTGGAAATGAAAGACTGCGGCATTATCCTGATAGGGAATGAAGGAAGGGGAATTAGAAAAGAGAATATGCGTTACATAAAAATTCCTGTTACTATTCCACGTCTTGGCAATACAGAATCGCTAAACGCAGCAGTAGCAACAGGAATTATATTATCTCACCTTATTAATTAGTATAAAACATATTACTTCAATAGCTGTACGTAGTATGTTTTAAGCTTTAGGTACACAGCCAATTAATATAAAAGTTGATTATTATTAGATCTTCACCATCCAGTTGTGGGTATCAGCTGTAACACCATAACGGATATTATTGAATCTTTCTTTTAGTTCTGAAGCGACCTTTAATTTTTCGGTATCGAAAAGCATATCGAAAGAACCATAGCTTAATTGTTTGATATAAGATACGGTGGCAGCAGTACCTGTACCAAAAGCTTCGGTAAAGTTGCCAATCTTGTATTCTTCTACCAGTTCATCGATACTGATTTTTCTTTCTACAACGGTCAATCCCATTTCTGTTAGCAAAGTAATGGCACTCTTTCTGGTAACACCTTCCAGGATGGTACCATCTTCGAGAGAAGGGGTAACAGCAGTATTGCCGATTATGAAAAACACGTTCATAGTACCTACTTCCTGTAACCATTTATGTTCAAAAGCATCGGTCCATAATACCTGATCGAAACCATTCTTAACTGCCGTGGTAGCAGCTAATAAGCTACCAGCATAATTACCTGCATTTTTAGAGAAGCCTACTCCACCAGGTGCAGCACGGGTATATTTTTCCTCTACTTTAATCTTCATTGGATTAGCATAGTAAGGACCTGTAGGGCACAGTAAAATGAAGAATTTATATGTTTCTGAAGGTCTTACACCAATAATTGTATCTGTTGCAAACATAAAAGGACGGATATATAAAGAATAGTCCTTTTTGCCAGCTGGAATCCATTTGCTTTCCATAGCAATCAACTGCTTCATTCCACCCATAAATATTTCTTCTGGAACAGCAGGCATACATAGTCTTTCTGCAGAGATATTAAATCTCTTAAAGTTCTCGTCGGGGCGGAAGATGTAGGCATCGCCGTTATCTCCTTTGTACGCTTTAATTCCTTCAAATATTGCCTGACCATAATGCAATGCTACCATTGATGGTTCGAAACTGATAGACTGATATGGTTTGATAGTAACATTTGTCCATTCACCATTTACATAATCAGCTTCCAGCATATGATCTGTAAAAAATTTCCCAAAAGGAAGATTATTGAAATCAATTTCGCTTAATTTGCTTTTTGCTGCAAGTTCTACGCTGATGTTGTAATTTGTGCTCATATCTGAAGATTTGCTGCAAATAAACGAAAAACAAATATTATTAAGCCTGTTATTTCATGAATGATCTACAAAACATAAAGCTTCCCAACTTTTTAATCACTGATTGGTATAAAAGTCACCTGATTGAAACAGAGGTTCCTACTATTGCTAAGCCCAATATTGTTAATTCAACTACTACTGCTCCTATAGAATTAGTAACAGAACCTACCCCTACTTTTGTTACGGTACAACAACCTATTGAAGAAGAATGGTTTACAGGAAAGAATTTAAAAAACATTAGTATTGTTATTAGTCAGGATGATTCTTCGGTTATTTCAAAAGAATGGGCAACATTTCTTAGCAGCGTTCTTGCAGCCTGTAAGTTTTCATTAGAAGATGTAGTAATTGTAAATATTCAGAAAAAGGCTATAAACTATTCACATATAGTACAACAGTTTAACAGTAAATATTTACTGGCATTTGATGTAGCGCCTAGTTTATTAGGTATCCCGGCTTCCATACCTACTTATGATATCAGGGTGGATAATAACTGTGCAATTATTTTTTCGGATTCTATTAGCCAAATGCTTGGAAATACTGTGGAAGCTAAACAAGTAAAAATGAAGCTGTGGGTTAGTTTAAAGAAACTTTTCAATGTTTAACAGGTATTTTTTGAGATAGAATTTGTCTGTGACAAGATTTTCCCTTTATTTTGCAGCTCCTTAATTAAGAAGGATGGACTGGTAGCTCAGCTGGATAGAGCAATAGCCTTCTAAGCTATAGGTCATTGGTTCGAATCCAATCCGGTTCACTAAAAGGTTTGTAAACAATAGTTTGCAAACCTTTTTTCATTTAAAGCTATCTACTTAATTTAGCCTTACATATTAAACCCGGATTACGCATAAGAATACTATTGCAATTTCCATATACTTCAAACACAAGCATTTACTTGATTTTTTGTTGTTATCATAGTCCACTATGCTTTCCATCAAAAAATCTGCATAAACACTTGTCTTTATTTTATTTGAAACTTTCATTACGAACTCTAACGCGAAATCTGGGTTAATTAGCTTAGGATTTTACTTTCTTGAGTATTCCATTTAAAGAAGTAACAATTTCCTGTTCTATCAGGAACTCTAATACTTGCCAGAACTTTTCTTTTGAATATTTATTCAATTGTAGTATTACCTGAATTTCAATTCCTTCATTTGGAATTCTATGAAGTATAGCTTCTTTCATTTCTTCAAACTCATTCATTTCAATAGGTTTCCTTTTTTGTTGAAGACAATTATCACAAACACCGCATGGTTTATCGGAAGCTTCAAAATAATCAGCAATAAACATACTTCTGCATTCATTTGTCTGCAATAAATAATCCTTCATTTTAGTAAGCCTTATTTCAAACCGTTTCTTTCTATCAAAATAATTTTCCGTATTTATATACAAATGAGCAGCAGATGCTCTGTTTAATAAAAACAATATTTTAGGAGTATTTGTCTGGGGCAGATATTCTATAATTCCCATACTCTCCAACCTATTAAAGGATTTAATCAGTTCATCTGACGATATATTGCATAAGAAAGCAACCTGTTTCTCAAACACAAATACACTATTCTCCAGAATACCACTATACTTACGCATTAATGCTTTTATTACATTATCGAGTTCTGGATAATTATCAACTATATTATCAATAGATTCTTTATCTGCTATAAACTGAATACGAGAAGGGGTAAGTGTTTTTTCACTAACTACTAAGTGACCTTCCTGCTCCAGAATCTTTAATACATTTACCACCAGACTAGTTTCTAATTTAAAATGTGTTACAAAGAACTCCAGATTAAAGTCGAAGTAAAGACCTTCGCCACAACCGGCAGCAATCTGAAGATAGTTGACAAGAGATTGATACACTTCTTTTATAGTGGCTATTGAAGGATATCTTTTATCGCTTAACTGGTTTAGCAGTACAATATCTTTATCGTTGTAAACCATCACTGCATAGGCTTTCTTTTCATCTCTACCAGCCCTTCCTGCCTCTTGATAATAACTTTCAATACAATCGGGCACATAAAGGTGAATAACGGTTCTTACATCAGCTTTATCAATGCCCATTCCAAAAGCATTTGTAGCAACCATTACTCTTAAATCATTGCTCATCCAGTTCTGTTGCTTAGCCGATCTTTCATCGTTATTTAAACCAGCATGATAATAGTCTGCACTTACATTTTTTAATTTCAATAACTGTGCAATACTTTTTGTTTCGGCCCTGCTTCTACAGTATATAATTGCTGAACCCGGTACTTTGTTCAATATCTCCAACACCTTGATTATTTTATCTGGTACATTGAAAACAGAATAGGAAAGATTGGGACGAATAAATGACTGCAAAAAGATGGCAGCATCTTTCAATTTTAGTTTATTAATAATATCTTCCTGAACAACCTTTGTAGCGGAAGCAGTTACTGCCAGAATGGGAACATTATCTATTAATTCTCTAATATCAGCAATTGCAATATAGGAAGGGCGAAAATCGTATCCCCATTGCGATATACAATGCGCTTCATCAACTGCAATTAACTTAATATTTAATGCATTTATATATTCACGAAACAAGTTGCTTTTAAGCCGTTCAGGAGATACATAAAGGAATTTATATTCACCACTTGCTGTGTCTATTAATGTTTGTTGGATAGCAGCATAATTCATGCTATTACTTAACATAGCAGCATTTATACCTTTATCAATTAATGCATCAACCTGATCTTTCATCAATGCTATTAAAGGGGTAATTACCAGACACAAGCCTTCCTGCATCATTGCCGGCACCTGATAGCAAATCGTTTTCCCGCCACCCGTAGGCAATAAAGCAAGCGTATCTTTGCCAGCGAGAACTGCATTAATAATATCTTCCTGCAATCCTCTAAAATGCTGATGCCCCCAATAAGTTCTTAATACTGAAATTGGTGATGAAAACATTTATTCACTATTAATTATCGAAAATGCTACTTAACCTACACAAATTAAACTAAAATTCAATTTTTATAAGCAGGCAAGATAAGGATTTATATAGCATATAGTTTATAATTGTATTATCAGATTAAAAGCAATAATATAAAACCTATTTCTAATCCTTTATTACAACATATAGGATGGAAATTTCATGTATAAAAATTTTAGTAACTGAAAATGTATTCAGTACATTAATTAAATTTCCAGGATGAAGTTTGGTTTGATGTTTTTGATGAAGCTGATATATTTTTATCAGACAATTATAGGAATCTGAACAAAGAAAGTAGTCCTAACACCTGGAATACTTTCGAAGTAAATTTTCCCATTTACATTTTCAATAATGCTTTTGCAAATTGCTAATCCCAAACCAGTTCCCGACGTTTTGGTAGTAAAATTAGGCTCAAATATTTTTTCATTAAGTTCCTCTCCTATCCCATGTCCTTTATCAGTAATAGATAGCAATACTGTATTTTTATCAAGTTTACATTTAAGAGTCACCTCTTTAATATTATGATCATCATAAGACTCAATGGCATTTTTTATAAGATTAGACAATACTCTACTGATCTGCGTTTTATCGGCCCAAACAAAACAAGACACAGTTGGTTTATTCCAGATAAGTTCAATTCCTGTATCCATTTTATATAAATTAGCTACTGAATCTATACAAGTAATTAAGTCGAACTTTTCGGTATTTGCATTCTGGATATTAGCAAACTGAGAAAAGTCGGAAGCTATTTTTGCCAATTGATCTATTTGTTCTATCAAAGTAATTGCTACCTGCTTGGTAAGTGCTTCTGTATTCTCTTTTTTATTTTCAATCGCCTTATGAAGATATTGCAAACTAAGCTTCATTGGGGTTAATGGATTTTTTATTTCATGGGCAACTTGTTTAGCCATTTCTCTCCAGGCAATTTCCCTTTCATTCTTAGCAAGTCTTTTTGCACTTACATCAAGCTGCTGCAGCATTTTATTATATTCCTTTACCAGCACCCCAATCTCATCGTTATGGTCCCATTTTATCGGTTCGTTCACTTTACCCAGGCTTATGTCTTTCATCTTATTTCCTATCAATACCAAAGAGGAAGTTATTCTTCGGGAAACCAGAAAAGAAATGGCACCTGCAAAAAGAAAAATGAAGGTATTCAGATTAATTAAAGTAGACAGAAAATTGGATACTTCAGCATTTAATTCTGTTTGAGAATTCAAATATGGAATTGCTATTACCCCAATCATATTCTTGTGTTCATCTCTTATCACTGCATAAATACTAAGATAAGTTAATTGACCTATTTTTTCTGAAATGATAAAACTCGGATAATTGTTATTTTTAAGTTTAGCAAATACTGTTGGATCAATCATATCATTCAATAAACGTTTATTGAAAATATATGGTTGAGTTGACAATTTCAGATTACCATCTGCATCATACAAATTAATATCGACAGAATGAATTTCAGATATCTGTAAAATCTTTTTATCAATATAATCCATCTCGTTTAAAAGATGAATATTGGAAGCATCGTTATAGATTAGTTTAGACTGCACTTCGGTTTCTACTTCTTCTACAATAGACTGAATAGACTTGGCTAAACGTTCACTATTGTTGCTCTGATACCTATTAGCAAAAAGGGTTACGGTAAATATTCCAATAATAAGCAGTGCAAGAATACTAATGACTGATATTGCATTTTGAATCTGCACTTGAAAATGATATTTCAAATTCGTATCCTGATCAGGTTTTATCTCGTCATAGATTTTCCACAGAATACTATGAAATAATTTGAATACAAAATTCAA
>CAIVPM010000076.1 GCA_903907815.1 uncultured Chitinophagaceae bacterium
AAGTAACAATATTATAATTAACGAGCAATAAACTTATTAGCAACAATTTTTTTATTACACGTTTAGCCGTTTTATTTTTTAGCATTATTTCTTCTTTTGAAATGTCTATAGAGTTACTCATTTTTTTATAAAATTTCATAAATTAAATGTTGTTTTCTAATTCAATTACTTTAGCCCCTCCAATTTATTATATTCAAATAAAGTTTTTATTGAGCTTTTGAACCACCCACCCCAAAATGAATTGGTGGAGGTCCACTACTACCAGAATGCCCAATTGTTCCAGGCAAATTATATCCAACACTAACAGTTCCTCCACTAACCGATGCACCCTGCGCACTTGTACTAATACCCAGGTCATACGCTTGCCCCATACCAGCTAAACCTTGATTACTAGGATCTCCACCATGAATTTCCACAAACTGAGCAATTACATTATTTACTGCAGGTACAACCCCTACGCCCGGAATTGTATGGGGGCTAAAAGGAGCCTTTAATGTAAATGTAGGTTCAGTAGCTACTGTATGAAGTGGAGTTGACAAATTCATTCCTGCTAAGAAATTGAATTTACCAGTTACCTCAGATTCACTTAAATTATGAACATTTTTTCCCTCATAATGCTCCAAAACATAAAGATTACTTTCATTAGCATTATGTGTATTTTGTTCTTCCTTCAAATCTTTAATATTAGAGGATTTTTTCAACGAATTAACAAATGAATTAATCCAGTTATTATTTATTACATTCGAAATATCAAGCAATGGTAAAGCTTCTTGTTTTCCATTTTTATAGTTACCAATCAAATCATAATCATCAAAATTCTCAGTACCACCAAAATAGGCAGCTTTTGTGTATCTAACTATTAAATTGATAGCATTACTTGGGCTCATTTTTAACCTTTGGGCAATATAATCTTTTAATGATTTCTTTTTATTTGCCATATCATTCAAATCTGATATTGATAAAATACAACTATCCTTTGGTGCTCCTTGTAATGCAAATGACAGATGAGTAATCGGCATATTGTTTGCTTTATTTGTAAAACGATTATAGTCACTTGTTTTAAAATAAATAACATACAATTGTTTTTCATTTGCCTTAAGTGGTATGAGATCATTTAATTTCACAGAACGAGAACTAATTGTATCAGTTCCACCTAGTCTGTTTCTCAATCCTAAATTATCCGGTTTAGGTTTAGAATATATTAAATTCGTATTTACTTTAGCAAAAGAAGCAGTCTGATAATTATTGGGTGTCCAAGAACCTATGAATTGAATGGCATATATTGTATTAGGAGTTAAATCTGTAGGAAGTGTTAAGGTTATTACACTATCACTGTTTACTAAATTCAATTTTCTTTCAACTCCTTTGGGTTTTAATGGAATCAGTTTGCCATAAAAACTTTGATTAAAGCCATCTTTATCCCCCAACATATTAATACTTTCATTTAGATTGAAAGACTGATCTATTTTTAATATAGAATTACCAGATCCAAAACTAGCAACACTAGCTTCTTGCTGCATAAAAAATCGCTGCATTTTAAATGGATAAGTATATGTAACCATATTTTCAGGAATTGAATCTAATCCCTTATCAGTATTAAATGAAATATTATATTCTTCTATTAATGCCTTTCCAACATTATTTCCGCTCTTATATTTTGCAGTGTCCCAATTATTAGTTGTAGTATCTAATTCTTCTAATTTTGCAGTTACATTTAAAACGAAAGCAGTTAAACGATTTAATAAAGAATCTGGAACATAAACAACACTAAATCCATCTGAATCAAACGTAGGAGTTATTGCAACACTTTTATTTAAAGTAATATTTCTAAGAGTTGATTTAACATCATCTTTAATAAACCTAAAATATCTAAAGTGATGATTGCCATAACCATCTTTTTGATCTATCTTGAATTTAGTATATTGTTTGTTATCAAATAATTTTACATTAAATGCTACTGAAGAATTCATAGTCACCTTTAAATCTTTGCTTGCGTCAGTCGGTTTTATTTCGCTTATAAGTTTAAAATTAGCTAAGGCATCTTCAAAAGGAATACATGGTTTGTCGCCATAAGAAAATTCAAAATGTAAATGACCACTTATCAAACCATCGAAAACAGAATAATAGGCGCCAAACGCTCCTTTAACCCATGTTGGGTTGGGCATTCCTGCTTGTAGTACTGCCGCAGCACCAGCATCTAAAATATTGATATCACCAAACCAGTCAGTACTAATATCTACACTTCCCCAAATTCCTGCATACACTTGTCCCTGAGCATACCATCCTTCAGCTCCAATTGCTCCGCAACTATTATTATTTATATCATATTTCAATAAGGATAAATCAAATCCTGCAGTCATGCCAACACTAGCCTTAAATATCAAAAATTTTCCAGTATAGTCAAAATGAAATTGGCCTCCTAAAATAAATCCTTCACCTTTACTTAATACTTTATTTTCGGAAAACATTTCTATAGACACCCCACTCTCTCTCAAAATCCTTAATACATCAGATGGCAAAGGTGGCATTGTGTCAATATCCAAACTTCCAACTTCTAAGTAGGCATTAAAATCAGCCAAATTAAATGGTGCTTTTATCGAAATTCTATCATTGGGGGTTCCTAGTTTAACATACCATCCAGTTGATCCAAAATAAAATGCTAACTTTCCACTTCCTGTTATAGATGCGGATCCTGTATTTGGAGGAAATGCCATATTTGCAGAAATATCTCCCTGCAAAGTATTAGTTGAAACATCGTAATTTACTTCTATGTGCCCTGTTACACAGGCATCAGTAGAAATTTCCATTACTCTTGCATTACCAACCAAACTAAAACCTCTAAATCCCCCGCTCTCATTAAATGCCATACCAAGTGTAACATCTGCATTAAAGGTAGGTCTGGCAGCCAATCCAAATAGTAAAGTTGCTTGTACGCCTACGCCAACATTTGCATCAGGAGTATAGGTAATTCCACTACTATTAGCGTTTACAGTATCCTTGCCCGAAATACTGGTTAATGCAGGTGCAGGTGTATAAGCCATATGATAACTAGCCCCACCTCCAAAACCATATACCAATAATCCAGAAAGACCAAGTGGAATTCCTGTTAATCCAAAATCAGCCATCGCGTCTACATACCAGAAATTTATTGCTTTTTTACTTCCAAAAGCTACATTAGCTTTTACACCTATTCCTCCACCTACATTAAATGTTGCACTTGCAGTTCCTATAAATGCATCGCCCCATGTGGAATCATTATGCGTAAAGGTTATGGAACCATCTATGGATGCTAATCCAGGCAATGAACCATGTATAGATAATTTTTCTAAAGAAGCACCTCCAAAATATACTGTAGGTCTCAACGTACTATGATCAATATTATAATAACCATAAATATCAAATGTAGTTTTAGCATTTGGTAACTCTATTTTATCTGACAGCTTAACATCAAGGTCAAACTTTAAACCAAATGTATCTGAACTAAAATATGGTACTACTTTATTAATGGTAACTCCAAATCCAATTAATCCTCCACCAGTACCTATAGGGGCATTATTATTATGTAAATCATCTTCTATATTTCCTCCAATACTATGTTGTGGACTTCCCAAACTAAAAACAAAACTTCCAACTGAAACATAATTAGGTGAAGTTGAAAACACTAGATTTTCAAACTTCATGTGAGCAAAATCTACATGTCCTATTTCTGGCAAATCTCCTCCAATTGTTAAATGACCATTTAATGTAGCATTCGCAGAAAAAGCTACTCCCGCTCCTCCCGAAATATGTATGTTAGAAGTTGATTCCAATACGGCATTTCCATTCCAGATAGGAAAATCTAAATCACTCTTTTGGTTAACTGTAAAGTCGTATTTCAAACCGTTATTATTACTGATTACACAACTATAATCTAATTCCTGATTTGTCTTAGTTTTATCACTGATAGGAAGTAATACTTTCCCAACCATTCCTCCAGATGTAAAACCATTATCGATAATTTGCAAATTGATATTATCAATAGAATAATACCAACCACCTAAATTACCATTGCCAATAGCTAGTATTGGTTGACTACTACTACCTGAATTTAAATTACCTGTTATACCATGATTGTCAACAATAATATTATTAATATTTGCTGTAATAGTATTAGAATGATCATTTTTAAATACAGCAGGTAGTTCAATCACTAATTGTGGAATAAATAGTCCATGCCAGTTAATGTTATTTAGTTCGGGTTTTTGAGAAAATGAAGGTAAATTTAATGGATTACGTATATCACTGTGATCATAAAAAGCATTACCTGTTACCGTGAATCCAAAATCAGTATTACCAGCCATTACAAATGGATCAATACCAACTCTTCCTACCCAATTAGTCCAGCCAGAATCTGTAGTGGCTGTTACAGTAGCAATTACTTGACTCGTTTTATTTGATTTCTTTACAATTAAACTAGTTGGGATAGCAATTTCAGCATCTATTTGCAAATTTTTAAAACCGGAATTATCAATTACTACATATGTGCCACCTCTTGGACTATTTGTACTTTTCAATGTGAGATTTAATGAAGGAATAGTTAAATCAGCAGCTAAAAATAGTTTAGCGTCTCCACAAAAATGAGTAGGATCAATACAAATGTTTTTTGCCCCTAAAGCAATTTCAGAAATACTACTTCCTCCATCAGGTGTATTAATAATAGTGACTGCATCTATAACTGCTTTTGTCGAATTTATTTTCAATGCCGTTATCTCAATTGTTACAGGCCCTCCAAATACATCTTTATCAATACCAAATGGCAATTCAAAGACAGTATTATTCACCGCTGTATTAACTTGTGAAAGTACTTGAGCTCTATTATTATCTATATAATTTTTTAAATCGGTAGTTTGTTGAGAGTTAAATGGTATTAAGCTAGGGTTGGGGCCTGAAGTAGTAGGTAGAAACCCTATCCCATTTTTAATTTTACCATAAATTGTCCCATTTATTAAGTCTTTATTACTGTTTACTTGAATGTCGGTAAAATAAACTCCAATAGGTATTATTTTACTATTCACTAAGGGCAAATTAACCTTTCCTGTCCCTGAAAAAGATCCATTATTACTATTTTTGGTAACCGATATTATTGTTATATTAAACCCATTTGCATTAATTATGGTACCTGTACTTACAGTGCTAATATCTGCCATCATATTATTGGATAGCGGTTTAATGCAACTACAAGAAACGGAATTTAAATCATCATTAGTTAATACCTGGATATTCGCAACCACTGGCACCGCAGCCCCTTCATATACAAAAGAGCCTACCTTGCTATATCCTCCATTATTAAACTCCACATAATTCATCAAATTACTGCTTTTCGCTTTTATCCTTACAGCATAAGTCTCTCCCTGCTTTAATATGTATGGATTTTGTAAAGTATCAAATTGAAAAGAGGTAGTCATTATATCGGTTCGCTGAAACTCAACAGGATTGTGTTGTACAGCATCCGTTTCAGTCTGTCCTGCCAGCATTTTTACAATGGTAAGATCATAGGTAATATTGTTTAAATTCAAACCACAACTTCCAGTAGGCACATTCCATACAAAATTTAAAGGAGAAGTAGCTGTAACAGATACTTTAGTATAATTAGAGCCAATAGTATTAATAGGCATTATTAATTCCGGAGGATTTGCTGCATAGCAAACATCAAAAAAAGTACAGCTATTATTAGGGTCCGATAATGCTTTAGTATAACCAGGAGTATTGTAGTCGTAAGCCACAATACAGAATTTATAATGTCCTTCACCTAATTTAAAATTACTGCCACTCTTAAAATCATCCACATTTACCCCTGTATTAACAATGTTATCTTTACTGAAATTTCCAAAGGCCTGCGTTATATCATTGCTGTTAAGAATAGTAGTAGTCCCTACTCCAGGATTAATAGAAATAGATTGAAACGTCCTGAATCCAGGATCAAGCGATAATGTAGCAGGTAGTGGAGTAATGCGTTCTATCTTTCCCCATAGTTTTACCTTCAAGGGTACATTTGCATTAGTATTGGTTCTTTGCATTGTTACCATAAGCTGAGAAGCAGGATTCACTAATTGACCCAAATATGGATTTACTGGCGAACTTATCGAAGCATTCACTATCAATTCATATGGCTGACTTTTTAAAGTAGTTCCACTGAGTAAAAAAATTAAAACCATAGTTGTAGCTATGCAAGCTCTGAATAATGTGATAAACTTTGTCATTGTAATACTATTAAAAATTATACATATAATTTATGCCACCCATGGTAGTACTGGTACTACTTACTTGATTATTGTTATTAAATGCACTGGATTGATAGTTCATAAAAAACGAAAGGCTTTGGTGCTTTTGTAGACTATAGCCAATGTTTATTCCCGATGAAAATGTATTTCCCAAACTCTTACCATTAGCATAATTCATAAAGGTGTTTATATTGGCTTGTGCATTTAAGGAAGATGTTCCAATTATGTACTGTTTCGAACATCCTCCTCCCAGCCCAACAGTCTCATTCAATGAAACATTATTCTGCGCATGATTATAAGTGCAGTTTGTAAAAAGGTTCAGCTTTTTCTTTGGTATTGTATAGGTGTAATTTAAATTAGTGCTTAAATTTTCCATAGCAGAGTAATTCCTGGTACTCGGGTTTCTATCGTCACTCTTCATATAATTGCAGTTAAATCCAATAGTTTGCATGGTAGCTTTCCCAGGAATATTAAACGAAGGGGAAATACCTACAGTATAATAATCCTGATTCAATCTCACAGAGTCCTTTACCTTGGCCGTTCCGTCTCCTTGATATAAATTAATATCAGAAAATACCGTGGTTAAATTAAGCCTTCGCGTTATTCTACTATTAATATTAATAACAGTATTATGCGACATCGTTGTAGATAATAAGTTATGATTCAAATTATTGGCAGTAGTAGAATAAAACCCATTTACATTTACAGTATGTTTAAAAAACGAAGTTGTAGCATTAATGGTATAGGCCTCCATATCACTCCCTATAAATGGAGTTCCTAAAGATTTAAAGTCAGGGTCTATTCTTTTATAATTAATTGAAGTAGTAAAATTCTTTAACATCAACATCATCGATCCTTGTCCGCTAATTCCAAATACCGAACTATATCGTAGGTTTACAAAATTATTAAATAGTTTACTTATCCCAGGGCTAATAATAGAATCTATTGCTTTAGAGGCTTGGTCATTTGTATTCAAACTAGCAGCTAAATCCCCTGTGAATACAATTTTATCTTTCAATAAACCAAATCTAAAACTTGTTCCACCTACTACATTTTCCATAGGCCTTACACTTCTATTAAAAGTCTTTACCGTAATACTGCTGCTATCATCCTTAGCATGAAATAAAATTAAATCAATAAACCTTCTTTCACTACCATATCCAATCTTTACTCCGTAAGCTGTCCTTAAATATTGTGGTTGTACATTATGGGTTAGTATAGTATCTGGTTGTATCGATTTGTTTAAACTACCACTAAATAAACTGAATCTGAATTTGCCCGGTGAAAGTTCAATTCCTCCACCTAAAAATGTCTGTCCACTAAAAATAAGTGGCGACATATTCATACTATTATATCCTACATACAATTTTATCCATTTGTATTTAGGCGCTATTCCAAACTGAGAAAAAGGAACGCTATAGTTATTATTAAATTGGGTTATGGAAAACGACAATGGAATATCAAATCCATAAACTTTAGCATTAATACTTCCATTCACCTGCCAGCTAAAAGGATCTTGTGCACCATATTGTGCATTGCTATTATAGAAATTTAATCCGGCCCCAATATTTCCAGTAATCTTCAAGGGTTTCTCTTTTACCATTTTGGCTATATCCTGAGCACTTACCCCATGGCAAAATAAAAAAAGTAAAAAGATTAATATGCATGATATTCTTATCATACCTTGTTTTTTTAGTTAATTAATAAGTAACACATATATTTATAATTATCCTCCAGTAATAACTTTATTAATGATTCTTCCGTTTTATTTCTTAATATTATAATTGCCTACACTTTTTTTGTTTTGTATCCTATGTTACTCAATACCAGCCAACTTCCTTACAGTATTATTAGCTATTTTTTGCCTACATCGGTATCTTGCCTTTCAACCAATACCATGCAAAACCTGCAAGTGCACCAGAAATTATTGCAGATTCAGCCGATCGTATGATCTCTTTGGTATTAATAACATCACAAGTAAAAAGATTTACAGTCATTATAATAATAGCAACAACTATCCAAGTCAATAAGGCATTTCTTAATTTCCTATTCATAATATTTTATGGCTTTATGTAATAATCCTAAACTTACAATATTCAATGTTTAAACTTCAATCGTTTAGTAAATTTATATATTATATCCGTACCTACACATGACAAACATCAGTCCTTAATATGACTTTTATCAGTTAGTTTCCTTTTTTCCCGTTCTCCGTAGTCTTTATTGGCTGTTATTTGGCGTACTTTTCCAATCCGTCATTGCAACTGCGAGTAACAAAGCAGGAAGCAATCGAGTACCCATTATCTAAAGGTAATAGCATAAAAAAACTTCGATGAATCTCTCCATCGAAGCTCAGTAATATAATTAATTAAATGCTCAATCCGTCAATTCATTAATCCGCAAATCCGTTAATTCGTAAATCCCACAAAAAAATGTCACACTTTCGCATAACAGCTTGGCACGCTTGTTTTAATTCCCTATTTCATTTTATTTAATGTATATCAAGCCACTTAAACTATTTAAACAATTTAATTCTTAATAGCATACATCACACATATAACATTAAATTTGTCTCATGAAAAATGATAAGGAAATAATCGACTCGTTAATTGCAGGTGGTGTTGTTGGGGCTGCATTAGGAGCTTTATTATCCAAAAATAAAGAAGAGGGCACAATACTAGGCGCATTAGCCGGGGCTGCAATTTTGGCGACTTTTAAAGCCAATGAACAGGCTAAGCAAACAAACATACCAATGTATGTCGAAGAAAATGGAATCATTTACGAAGTTCAGCCAGGAGGCAATAAAATATTTATAAGAAAGATCGAAAAGCCTTTAGCCAATTTACCTGAACACTTTAAGCTCAAGTAATATGTCTGAAAAAAGAATGCGTGTTTTTGCAGGTCCCAATGGTTCAGGTAAAACCACTATTGTACAAAATGTCAAAAATTTATCAAGCAAAATCCCTTTTGGTGTTTATGTAAATGCCGACGATATTGAAAAAATATTGAATGAATCTGGTTCATTATCATTTAATGATTATCAGCTGACAGTTAACGAAAATGAAATACATCAATTTTTTAATGATAGCAGGTTTGCTCCAATAAAAAGAAATGAACCTGACCTGTGGTCAAAGTTATCTGTGAAGGACAATGTAATTTATCTCAATACTAAAATGGATTCTTATCTCGCAGCCGATTTGTCAGAATTTATAAGACAAAGATTGCTTGCTAATGGCGTTTCATTTACATACGAAACTGTCATGAGCCACGAGGGAAAGATTAAATTCATGAAGCAGGCTCATGAAAATGGGTATAGAGTTTACCTTTATTTTATAGCTACAGAAGACCCTCAAATCAACATAAGCAGAGTTAATATAAGAGTTCATCAAAATGGGCATCAGGTTGCTCCAGAACTTATTAAATCTAGATATTATAAAAGCCTTCAAAACTTAAAAGAAGCAGTAAAGAATACCCAAAGGGCATACATATGGGATAATTCAGGGGCTGCTGCACTATTAATAGCCGAAATAACTAACGGTATCGATGTTGATATAATTGCTACTGATAAAGTGCCTAATTGGTTTATAAAATATTTGGTCGATTAAAATATACACTGCATATCAGTCATAGTTTATTAGCTGTTATTTGGCTTTGTCTCCAATCCGTCATTGCAGCTGCGAGGCGTTGCAAGGCACGATGCAGAGCAGGAAGCAATCTGAGTCCCAATTATTAATACCTAATCAAAAGAAACTTCGATGAATCTCTCCAACGAAGCTCAGTAAAATCATTAATTAAATATCCAATCCGTCAATGCATTAATCCGTTAATCCGCTAATTCGCTAATCATCTCACTCTAAATCAAAATCCCTGTTCGATGTAAGCTATATTAGCTGTTGTATGGCGCACGGTTACAATTCATCTTAACAACCTCGAGTAACAAAGCAGGATGCAATCTGAGTATCAATTATCTACAGGTAATAGCATAAAAAAACTTCGATGAATCTCTCCATCGAAGCTCAGTAATATAATTAATTAAATGCTCAATCCGTCAATTCATTAATCCGCCAATCAGCTAATCCGTTAATTCGCAAATTCACTAATTCGCCAATCCGCTTATCATCTCACTCTAAATCAAAATCCAGATCCAGCATCTTCCTATGTTCCACCCTTATAGTCTTAGTCTGTTTATTACCTTTAGCATTCTTTGCAATAATAGTATGGTCTCCAGGTACCAGATACATTTTATACTTAGCATTATTATCTGCCACAGTTTTCTTATTCGTTCCTTCTACACCTACAAAAGATTTTGGTTGCGCCATACCATCCATTCTAACAAAACCAGTTACACCTTCATGTCTTTTACCTAGTAGTACTATAGTTTTATTTCTATTAAATCCATTCACAAAGTCAGGTTGGTCATCTATAAATCTTGCAATAGTATTTTCCATTGATTCAAAATCCAGATGAATAAGATCTACAATATCTTCCAGCTTATCATTAGCCGTAGTAGAACTATTATCTTCTTCTTTTACTTCACCTGTTTCTTTATTAAAAACAGTAGCATCTGTTACAATACTATTAAATTCTATCAAAGTAACTTCGTATTCTAGGAAATCTTCATTCTCAAACAAAGCATTAGTAAATACCTTGTTTTTTAAGTTAGTCACAAAAGGTAATATCTCAGAATCCTTCATTTTATTGATATCTCTTTGCGAAAAACTAACGAGTATTTTCATAGCATTGTTTTTCGATTGAATTGCATAGTCTTTAGTAAGTTTCAAATCTTTTCCAAGACGTTTTGCAATACTTTTTTTCTGCTCTTGTTTAGTTACAGTACCAGAAGAGTTTCTGCTTTTATTAGCTGCTTCAATATTAAATTGAGCAAAATGAGTTAAGAAGCTATTATATCCTCTGTTAAATGGTATATATTCCGAATAGATTTCTTTTATCGATTCTTCTTCCATATAACACTTAAAAGTTTGTCCTCTTAGCGATTCAGCGCTTTCGTGTTTATTTAACGACATATCTTATGTTTTGCCAGAAGATGTAGAAACTTTATCAGAGGCCAGGTACAGAAAATACGCTTAAGTGTATTTCGAGATCGGTATAACAAAAATAGCTGCAGGAACTAGTTATTATTTAATGATACAAAGATATTGAATAGCTAACATCTGTTAGTATATAAGTTGAATGTATATTTACGCATTCGTAGCCGTATCTTGTTCATTCAGATTAAATTACACCTTACTTACAATCTTAACCTGCAATTCCACTGTAAGTTCTTGCATCTTACCATCTGTTAATCTACGCTTTAGTATAGTTCATCTTTATTTGCCTTCTTCATTTGTAATCTTACATAAATGTCTCTCCCTTTTGCAAGTAAGTAATAGTTTTCTTCATCTAATTCTTGCGTGTTTGCTTTTCAATATTCTTAATCTACTTCTTAAAAGGTGATATCTTAGTTATCAATCTACGTATTCCAACTCCATATAAAGAATTTTACAAACGATTTTCTGGATAATAGTGCACGCCCTTTTTATACTTCTTATTTTCCATTTTGGAAGTCTGTTATTCCTGATAATAGATATTGTAATTAAATAGCTCCTAAAACGCTTCCGCCGATTCCGTTCACTGTTCCGCTATCAACTAATCGCATTCCGCTAAATCCGTTTTTCATTCCGCTCTTTCCAAACCCATTCCGCTCACTTCAAAATCTGTTCCACAAGTAGCATTTTATATTCCACAATATTTTTTCATTAAAAACAGTACTTAAATAATCATTCCGGTATTGCATACAAGCATTCCATCAAAAAGACCACCTTTTCCGCTGTATCTTTCTCATAAATATTAATTATCTATCAAAATCGCACATTTTTCGCATTTATTTCCTCAATATTTTAAACCGGGATTTTGCAGTAGGAATCGTTTTGAAAGTTACAAATGCAATAAAGATAAGTAGTTAATTGTATATTTTTCTAAAAAAATTAGCAAAATATTTGGCAGTACTAAATAAATTAGTAATTTAGCGCTAAAATTATTAGTATGTCAAATATTGGAAAGAACATTGTTTATCTAAGAAAGAAGAACAAATGGACTCAGGATGATCTGGCGTCTATGCTAAAAGTTAAGCGTTCGCTTATTGGTTCCTACGAGGAAGAAAGGGCTTCTCCGAAGCTTGATTTAATCTATAAAATGATTGAATTGTTCGATATTTCTATGGAGGATCTTGTATCGAAGAATTTAGGGGAAACTACTACCAAGGAAGATTATACTTCCCGCAGATTATTGATGAAGCTGAACTCGACTGCTAAGGACAATTCTATTGTTTTTGTGCCCATGAAAGCTGCAGCAGGCTATTTGAACGGATATGCAGACCCAGAGTTTCTGGATGAGTTGAACACTTTTACGCTTCCAATGATTGCCCCTGGAAATTATCGTGCTTTTGAAATAGTGGGTGATAGTATGTTGCCTACACCAAGTGGGAGTGTGGTAATTGCAGAGCGGGAAGAGAGTTTTGACAATATAAAACCGACCAATGCTTATATTCTTTTGTCGAAAAACGAAGGGATTGTATATAAAAGAATCAGCAAAGTGAATGAAACCAAGGAGCTTTCTTTGATAAGCGATAATCCTGTTTATCATCCATATAAAGTGAAGTATACCGATGTACTGGAAATGTGGAAGGCGGTATATGTGCTGAGCAAAGCAGATGAAATGATTAATCTATCTAAAGGCATCAGGGACTAAATACCGGGTGTTTTGAATGTTAAAAATTGAATACGCCATTCAATATTTAACATTCAACTTATAGCACAATGAAATGTTCGCTTTTTATTTGTAACATGAAATTAGTTTTTAGCTTTCTTTTTCTGTTTGCCATGTTCTCTTTTACAGCTTGTAAACACAAAAAGAATATCCCGGATGTTTCGAATATCTCCGTTAATCTCGAGCTTAAAAGATTTGATGTTGATTTTTTTAAATCCGACTCCAATAATATAGCTGCCTCTCTGGATAGTTTAAGCGTAACTTATCCTATGTTCCTGAAAGATTACCTGTACAATATTCAGGCATTTCCACCCAATCAGGATAGTGTTTTGAAATATTCAAGACTATTTTTAACCGATAAGCTGTATAGAGCAATAAAGGACACCACTTTAATAGTGTTTGACAATAAGTCGCTAGAATCGATTAAGGCTGATATTGAAAAAAGCTTTAAATATGTAAAATACTATTTCCCTAATTACACAGCACCCAGTACTATTTATACATTTGTTGGTCCGCTAGAGGGAACAGGCAATGCTATTACTTATCAGAGAACTACCAAGGGGTTAGCCATTGGGTTGCAATCATACCTTGGGGCTGGTTTTTCGGTTTATCAGAATCAATATATCAGTCAGGTATATCCTTTTTATAAATCGAGAAGGTTTAGCAAAGAGTATATTGTAGTAAATTCTGTACAGAATGTTATTGAGGATTTGTATCCGGCAAGGGTTTCTGGTAAGAATCTGATACAGCAAATGATAGAATTGGGTAAAAAAATGTATCTGACAGATCTTTTTCTTCCAGAGGTTGCTGACTCACTTAAAATTGGGTATACAGGAAGACAGCTGGAAGGATGTTTTAAAAATGAAAAGAATATCTGGGGTTTCTTTGTGGAAAATAACCTTTTGTTTGAAAAGGAACCTAATACTATTGCTACCTATTTAAATGATGGTCCGGCAACACCTGAAATTAGTCCGGAATCGCCTGGCTTTATCGGACAATTTGTAGGATGGCAGATTGTTAAATGCTGGATGGAAAAGCATCCAAAAGCTACAGTAATAGATTTATTGCAAACTCCGGAAGCTAAAATATTCGACGAAGCCAAGTATAAACCTTAATTGTTTGGGTGCCTGGTTTTTTATCTCAGTCTATTGCGGATTTACGTGAATCGTGAGAATACAGCGTGAGTCGTGAGGAATACAGAACATTGAACCACAGCGTCACGACGGCACGGAGTTACACAGCGTAATTTTTTTAATACAAATACAGAGAACAGAGAGAATCGCAAGCGATTGGGCGGAAGCTAAAAACAATCGTTAGGGATATAAATAAATTGAACGATAGAGTCACGACGGCACGAAGTTACACAGCGTAAATTATTAATACAAATACAGAGAACAGAGAGAATCGCAAGCGATTGGGCGATTTAAAAGCTGTTAGATAAGTTAATGTATATTTTGTACAGCCTATATTAATGTTTTAATTACCTAGTATAGTTCTACAAACAAAAGGATTTAAACACGGGAAAGGGTGTTTAAGCTTTTTAAAGGAGACGCTTTAGAACTGTCAT
>CAIVPM010000077.1 GCA_903907815.1 uncultured Chitinophagaceae bacterium
AACAGGATAACCTAATAGCAACTAAAAGCTTTGATTTTTCATTACGGATACTTAAATTAATTCCTTATCTAAGAGAAAGAAATGTTGAAAATGTTTTATTAATCCAGATATTAAAGAGTGGAACATCTATTGGAGCTAATGTAGAGGAGGCTATAGGAGGTTCTTCTAAAAAAGATTTTGTATATAAAATGGAAATTGCTTACAGAGAGGCAAGAGAAACAAATTACTGGCTAAAATTATTTAAAGAAGGTGGATTATTAGAAATCAATTTAGCAGATTATTATCTTGGAGATTGTAATGAAATTCAAAAAATCCTTTCGGCAATTCTTACTTCTTCTAAATCATTTGATACCACTTAAAATGTATTTTATTCTTTATTCTTAATTTTTAATTATTAATTCTTAATTGAATATGATTCACATAGTTTTTGAACAAGCAAACGTAGAAGCATTAGCAAAGTCATTTGAACTGGATGCAACTCTTGAAGGGGAAATTTTAGAAATTAAAGATGACTATGCAGTTGGTCCATTGATAGATATCTATGATACTTATGGTTATCAGCAAAGAAGAAACTGGTGGAAAGAAGTATTAGCATTTTCTCCTCATCATCATGGACAAATAGATATTATTGATGATAAACTTACAGTACATAATCTAATTAAAAGTCTGGAAGAGGATGATGCATTACAAGTATGGATTTGGATGGGACAGAATCAGCATGATGTTTGTAGTTACTATTGGTTGATGAGTCAGTTGAAAAACTTCCAAGGAAGAATTCAGATATTATATTTAAATAATTTACCATTTATAAATGAAAAAGGAGGCATCTTCTATCCTACTCATTTATTTGAAATTCAACCCAAAGAATTTATAAAAGCTAAAAAACTAGCCCGACCAATAACACTTAGTGAATTTGAAGTAGACCCTGACGAATGGAAAAAGATATGTAACGACAATTCTTTAGTAAGGATTCTGGAAGGAGGTAAAAAATTAACCAGTAAAGAAGAAAGTTATTTTGACAAAGATATTCTAAGTGTGATTACACCTGAATACCAAAAACTTCATAAAGTATTGCATAATGCGCTGAGTAAAATGAAGATTCAAACGGGTGATGTTTTCATGGTATGGAGAATTCGTCAAATGATTGAAGAAGGTAAATTGACAGCTCAGGGAGATTGGACTAAGAGCTGGAAAGATCTGGAAATTAAACTTCCCAGTGGAGAGTTATTTGAATAACCATTTGTAATTAATTTCTTTATTGTTTAATTTATTTATATTTAATTCGCATTACAAAACAAAAATTTCATGCGAATTATAATGTCTATTATAATAGTATTTGCTATTATTTTCTCTTCATATTCACAACCTTTGTTGTATTCAAATTTTAGTACATTTTCTCAAGGAAATCTTAGCGGACAGAATGGATGGACTAATAATTCAAGTAATGCTGGTGGTCTTGGTTCTTGTACCGGAGCTATTTGTACTAACAATGCTATAGTAAATAACCCTATTTCTTATCCTTCTTTTGATATTGCCACCAAATGTCTTTCTCTGATAAGCGATCAGGATGGAGTTGGTACAGGTTTTACTTCCACTAAAGGAGGAAGTGTATATTTATTTTTATTATGTCAATTTTCTAATATCCCAGGAACATCTACAGATCTTGTTAGAATTATGGGAGGAAGTAATTATTCAACTTCTTGTAGAATATATTTAAAGAATGCTGGTGGAGGCTTTTATGCGGGTGTAGGAAAAGGTGCAGCATCTGGTGTATACAACGGCTCTGGTCCTACTTTATTAGGAATTAGTACTCCGCATTTATTGGTACTTAAATATACTTTCAACAATGTTACTACCTCCGATGATGTAGTAACACTTTATGTAGATCCAGACATGAGTTTACCAGAACCAACTACTCATGAAATTCAGACTTCCGGAGGGACAGATGCAGTTACTGTTGATAGACTTTGCTTTCCGTATAATGCTACCAATAAAGCGACAGGATTAATTGGTGCTGTGAAAGTAACCACCACCTGGAGCGATGGCTTTAGTGTGGTAGGTAAATGTATTACTCCTAATGGAACTTCCATTAAAGAAGCTACCATTTCTGCTACAGGTGCAACTGCTACGGTAAATACAGATACTACAGGTACTTTTACATATAAATTACCAGCAGGAAACTATACATTAAAGGCCACAAAAAATAATGATATAAACAAAACAAATGGAGTTACTGCTTTAGATTTGGCTTTAATTCAATCTCATATCTTAGGAAAAGCTGTATTGAATTCTCCTTACAAAATTATTGCTGGAGATGTTAACGGAGATGGATTTTTATCAGCCATAGATATTGTTTACATGAAAAGATTAATACTTGGGTTAGATACTATTTTTCCAGTAAAGAAATTATGGGTATTTGTAGATAGTAGTTATATATTTCCTGATTTACAACACCCCATACCATTTAAGGATAGTATAAATATTACTAATCTAAATGCCAATAAAACCAATCAAACTTTTTATGGGATTAAACTTGGTGATGTAAACTGGGATTGGAGTCCTCTTTTACTAAAACAAAATCCTTCACTTAAACAAGGAAAGAAAGAAAAAGAAATCGGATTATAATACATGATTTTATATTTTTAAAACCTCATCATTTTAAAACTTTGATGAGGTTTTTTATTTTACGAATGAGTATCTTCTTTTACAGAATATAATTATATAAAATTTAATACCCAATAGCTTTTTAAATTAGACAATAAAACCCTCATATTTGCAATCGTTAAACTAACGACTGTTATGGACACAAAGACTTTTCTGGAAACTTATGCTAAACACCCTGTTTATATTGCACCAACGGGTACTACTTTAAATGCTAAAAGCTGGCAGACCGAAGCTCCATTAAGAATGTTGCTGAATAATCTGGATAAAATGGTAGCAGAAAATCCAGATGAACTGGTAGTATATGGTGGTATTGGACAGGCAGCAAGAAACAGACCTGCTTTAGAAAAAATTATTGAAATATTACTTACGCTCGATAATGAACATTCTTTGCTGGTTCAAAGTGGTAAGCCTGTAGGTATTGTTCGTACACACGAGCAAGCACCAAGAGTATTGATTGCTAACAGTAATCTGGTACCACATTGGGCTACCTGGGAACACTTTAACGAACTTAGAGCAAAGGGACTGATGATGTATGGACAAATGACTGCAGGGTCCTGGATATATATAGGTACACAAGGTATTTTACAAGGTACTTATGAAACTTTTGCAGAATGTGGTAAACAACATTTTGGAGGAACGCTTAAAGGGCAACTTTTAGTAACTGCTGGTATTGGTGGTATGGGTGGTGCACAACCTTTAGCTGCTACCATGGCAGGTGCTACATTCCTTGGTATTGATATCAATCCTGAAAGTATTAAAAAGCGTATTGCAACCCGTTATATCGATAAAATGACTTATAGTTATGAGGAAGCTATTGAATGGGTATTAGCTGCAAAAGCAAAGGGAGAAGCGCTATCGGTAGGGCTGGTAGGCGATGCTGGTGATGTACTGCAAAGAATGATTAAGGATAATATTATTCCAGAGGTTTTAACTGATCAAACTTCTGCTCACGATCCATTATATGGTTATATTCCTAATGGATATACATTGGAAGCTGCCTTGGAAATGCGTAAATCTGATCCTGAATTATATAAACAAAAAGCAATTGCCAGTATGGGTCGTCATGTACAATTAATGTTGGATATGCAAAAGCTGGGTTCAATTGTTTTTGATTATGGCAATAACATAAGAGAATATGCAAAGCAAGCTGGTATAGCTAATGCTTATGATTTTCCTGGATTTGTACCGGCTTATATCCGCCCATTATTCTGCGAAGGAAAAGGTCCATTCCGCTGGGTAGCACTAAGCGGCGATCCTGAAGATATTTATACAACCGACCGTGCTTTGATTGAAGCTTTCCCCGATAATCATCATTTAATTAACTGGCTCACACAGGCAAGAGAAAAGATTGCTTTTCAAGGTTTGCCTGCGCGTATCTGTTGGTTAGGAATGGGCGAAAGAGAAAAAGCAGGATTAATCTTTAATAAACTGGTAGCAGAAGGCAAAGTTAAAGCACCAATTGTTATAGGAAGAGATCACTTGGATTGTGGTTCAGTTGCTTCTCCTAACAGAGAAACAGAATCTATGAAAGATGGCAGCGATGCAGTAAGCGACTGGGCATTACTCAACTTATTAAGTAATGCTACTGGTGGTGCTACCTGGGTATCTTTCCATCATGGTGGTGGCGTAGGAATGGGATTCTCTCAACATGCCGGAATGGTTGTGGTTGCAGATGGTACAGAACGAGCTGCCAAATGCCTAAGCAGAGTTCTTTACAATGATCCGGCAATGGGCGTTTTCCGTCATGCAGATGCTGGTTATGATATTGCTATTGATTGTGGAGAACGTAATGGCTTACTTCTTTAAAATGCTAATTAAAAATTAAGAATTAATAATTAAGAATGAAGGAAAACAAAAGGCATGTATAGTAAACATTGATTTATAATCTTGTATTATTTTTTAATTCATAATTTTTATGTTCAATTTACAATGTATTTAATTCTTAATTTTTAATTATTAATTCTTAATTAAATGAAACATCCTCCTTATATCTCACAAGGCGCTACAATTGGAATGGTTTGTCCTTCGGGATTTATGCCGCTGGAAAATGTACAGAATTGTATTGCTGCATTCGAGAAAAGAGGATATACAATTAAGCTTGGCAATACTGTAGGTAATCAGTTTCATTATTTTGCTGGTACGGATAACGAACGCCTTTCCGATTTACAATCCATGCTTAACGATCATTCTGTTGATGCTATACTTTGTGGTAGAGGAGGTTATGGATTAAGCCGGATAATTGATCAGATAGATTTTTCGGAGTTTATAAAACACCCCAAGTGGCTTATTGGGTTCAGTGATATTACAGTACTTCATGCCCACATTTATAATTGCTATGGTATAGCTACTATTCATGCGCCAATGGCAGCAGCATTTAATAATACTTTATTTCCAAATCCCTATACCGATTCTTTATTTTCAGCTATGGAAGGTAAGGAACTCTCCTACTCTATTGCTGCAAATCCATTTAATAAAACAGGTAATGTAAGTGGTGAATTAATCGGTGGAAACCTTACCATCATAGCACATTTAATAGGTTCAGTATCTGCATTTAATACAAAAGATAAAATATTATTTA
Source organism: uncultured Chitinophagaceae bacterium (assembly GCA_903907815.1). Classification (GTDB taxonomy): domain Bacteria; phylum Bacteroidota; class Bacteroidia; order Chitinophagales; family Chitinophagaceae; genus CANFLJ01. The sequence goes on from CAIVPM010000077.1 coordinate 5,243, forward strand.
TCGAAGATATTGGCGAGCATTTATACAATGTTGATAGAATGCTTTATCAGTTAAAAAGAAATGGTGCTTTACAGCATCTTAAAGGACTGGTTGTTGGAGGATTTACCGATATGAAAGATACTACCATCCCATTTGGTGCATCTATTCAGGAGATTGTTTATGCCCATATAAAGGATTACGATTATCCAGTATGTTTCGATTTCCCTATCAGTCATGATACTACCAATTATGCCGTAAGAATAGGCATGGAATGTTCTTTATCAATAAACAATACAGCTACCAATCTTCTACAGAAACCTTAAGAATTCTTCCTCTGCCACGATATATATTTTTAGGCATTTACGATTAAATTGAGGGCGTTTTTGAATTAATTTCAAATTATTGCGTATAATTAGCTGACAATTAAATATTGTTTTACATACAAAACATATTCAATATCACTACAACATGACGAAAGTCATATTTTAAATTGTTTCAGACCAATACTTTTACCATTCAATATTAAAAAGATTACGCTATATGAAAAGAACTTCCTGGGCAGAGCCTTTTAAAATTAAGATGGTTGAATTACTAAAAATGACCACTTATGCAGAACGTAAAAAAGCAATAAAAGAAGCGGGATTTAATACATTTCTTTTAAAATCGGATGATGTTTACATTGATTTATTGACAGATAGTGGAACTTCTGCTATGAGCGACAGACAATGGGCAGGAATGATGACGGGCGATGAAGCTTATGCAGGAAGTGTAAACTACTATCATCTGGAAGATGCTGTTAGAAAATATTATGGATATAAATACCTGATACCTACCCACCAGGGAAGAGGTGCCGAACATATCATTTCTAAGATATTAATAAAGAAAGGCGATGTTATTCCGGGCAATATGTACTTCACTACTACCCGCTTACATCAGGAGCTTGCTGGGGGTACATTTATAGATGTAATTATAGACGAAGCCCACGATTCTGAATCATTATTTCCTTTTAAAGGGAATATCGATTTGAATAAACTGGAAGCGGTTATAAATAAATATGGTGCCAAAAGAATTCCTTATGTATGTATGGCTACTACGGTAAATATGGCCGGTGGACAGCCAATTTCTATGGAGAATTTAAAAGCCGTAAGAGCTTTAACGCAAAAACATGGTATTAAGATCATTCACGATATGACCCGTGTGGCCGAGAATGCTTACTTTATTCAACAGAAAGAAAAAGGATATTCAAAGAAATCGGTTGCTAAAATTGTAAAAGAGATATGTGCCCTAACAGATGGGGCTACAATGAGTGCTAAAAAAGATGCCATGGTAAATATTGGTGGCTTCCTGGCATTGAACGATTGGGATATTTTTGAAGAAGCACGCAATATGGTAGTTATTTATGAAGGCTTACATACTTATGGAGGTCTTGCAGGACGTGATATGGAAGCAATGGCAATAGGTATTGCAGAATCGGTTTCCGACGATCATATGAAAGCTCGTATAGGACAAGTATTGTATCTTGGCGATAAGTTGATAAGCTATGGTGTACCAATAGTACAACCTACGGGAACACATGGTGTATTTATCGATGCTAAACAATTTTTACCGCAGCTTACACAAGATCAGTTTCCTGCACAAACTTTGGCTGCAGAGCTGTATCTTGAATCGGGTATCAGAAGTATGGAAAGAGGTATAGTTTCTGCTGGTAGAAATGCTAAAACAGGAAAGAATTATTATCCTAAATTAGAACTGGTAAGATTAACTATTCCAAGACGGGTATATACTCAGGCACATATGGATGTGGTAGCAGAATCGGTAGCGGTGGTATATAACAGAAGAG
>CAIVPM010000078.1 GCA_903907815.1 uncultured Chitinophagaceae bacterium
ATCAACATTCATCATGAGAGTGATCATAAAATGAGTTTTACATCAACTCTCATCATGAGAGTGATCATAAAATAAGTTTTACATCAACTCTCATCATGAGTGTACACTTAAAATGAATTTTCAGTCATGCCGTAGAATGCGGATGCATGTAAAATGAGTTTTCAGTCTATCTGCAGTGTAGTCAAGTATAACTTATAAACAAAACAGGCTACTTCGATTTGAAGTAGCCTGTTTTAATATTATAAAGACTTAATTTTTATCGTAGCATAGTAACCTGAGGTCCATCAAATTCGAAAGTAGTGCTATGTGTTGGATCTCCATCATATCTAAATCCAAGACGAATAGTTTGCCCTTTATACGCAGATAAATCAATTAATCCAGAAGGATTTAATTTAGAATAACCTGTTGTTTGACCAGAAGGAGCAGTATAAGGTAATTTAGTCCAAACATTAGGAGATTGAGAAGGTGTATTGTTTCCATTATAATTTGTGGAAACATATAATCCTAAGGTAGCTCCATTATCATATCCATCGATACAGTTAAAATTAACTGTAGGAGATTTTGCAGAAGCAGGAATAGCAATAGTAGGACTGATTAACCAACTAGTCATAGGAGCTGTAGCTACTTTGAAAGCAGTAATACTAGCTAAAGATCCTGTACTTCCAACAAATCCAGTATACAAAATACCACCTACTTCACCAATATTTAACCATCCAGTTAAATTAATAGTTTGTTTAGTAACAATACTTGCAAAATCTGATAAACCATTATAGATATATAAAGGTGGTAAAAAGCTTCCATCGCAACGAACATGGTTCATTTTAACATCCGCTGTATCTACTAATAACATTTGTAATTTAGTACCGTTGACAGCTCTTGAACTGAAAGAATAAATGCCACTTACTTTACCGTTTCCAAAAGGCACTTTAACACCTGAAAAATTACAATAAGGACTAGTATTGAAGTTTATAGTATTACCAGCACAATTTTTAGCAGGAATAGTTACGTATGCTTTTGTTGGTGTACTATCTCCCCAGTTAAAAGATGTATCAGCTACAGGAAATTCCATACTATCCAATTGAATAAATGCTCCTAAATAAGGATCTTGTAGATTTCCAGTTTGTAGAGCAGAGAAAGCAGGTTTGAAAGGAATCACAGCATTACCAGTAGAACCTTGTATCACATATTGAGATATATTGGCAGCAGGAATACCAGTAGAAGCTGGCGTACCTGGTACACTATAGTCAATCATACCTATAGTTTGATAACCATTGTATTTGTCATCAGAAAGATATAAACCATGGACTTTTACAAATACTTGTCTACCCTTTGGATAATTCAAGTTAAGTGATTTATTATTTAGTAATAAAACAATAGCACCTGTTGAATCTTGAACAACAATTTGTTTGTAGAAAGTACCAGTGTAATCATCTGCAACAACGATACCAGAGATAATCATACTAGAAGTATCTGGAATTTTATCAAATGCACCTATACTGGTATGCATTGTTTTTAATTTAGCTATTGTAGTATTAGCTGAAATATTTGGTAATTCAAAAGCTGGTGGCTCATCAAATTTCTTTTTACAAGAACTAAAAATGAATACCGTAAGGAAAATGCTCAATGTGATAGAGAGCGAAGTTAAAGTACTTTTTTTCATTGTATTACTGTTTGTTATTTTATTAATTATAGTTTTTTTTAATTTAGAAGCGAATATTTGCACCAATGTGATAGTTAATTCCCATTGCGTATACATATTTACTAGGGAATGCACCTGCCTGGAAGTACTTAGAATCAAATCTTAATTGCTCGTGGCCATTAGAAATAATGTTTTGATTGTTAAGTAAATTATTTATTCCTAAGTTAAAGGCAACATAAGTTGTCTTCTTAAACCCGAAACTCTTAGGCAATTTCCAGGAATAACCAGCGTTCAAATCCATCATAAAGTTTGACGGCAATTGTTCTTGGTTAATAATATCATACCATTGTTGACTACGATAAGGAGCACCGGTACTGGTACGATATTCTCTTCTTATTGGACTCATATCAGACCATAACTCATCGAAATAGTTACAAGAAATACCTACAAACCAATATTGAGGAGAACGATAGTTGATACCTAATGTAAATACCTCCTGAGGAGTACTACCTATTCTATAATTTTTAGAATAAACGGTATCTCTTGATACAATACTATCCACGTTATCAATAGTTGTTGTAGCATATTGACGACTATTGAAATAGCTACGGCTAATACCAACTGCACCATTTAATGTTACACCAGGCATTGCTTTATATTCAGCACCCAATTCTAAACCATAATTAACTTTACTAATGTTTCTTAAAGCAACATTTACGTTGTTAACCAACTCATCATCATAGTAAGTTCTTACCTGCATTTCGTTGTCGGTTTCAGCATAATAACCAGTAACTCTCATTTTTACTTTAGGAGCGATCAATACATAACCAGCTTCCATACTTTTTATACTCTCGCTGGTAATTTTATCCTGAACACTACTTCTTGTATTTGGAGATAAGAAAACGTTATTGTAATTAGGCGCTACAGTAGCAAAGTATTCGTTTAAATAAAGGTAGTTTCTACCGTCTATTTTGTATGTTAACCCACCTTTAATAGCGTAGTTGTCAAAATTATAAGTTGCAGATTTTCCCTGAGAGATTGTAGAGAACACATCATTTTTAAAGATACCATTTCTATAAAACTGTGTATTACTACCTTCAAATGCAATAAATACATCTAAATGATTAAATTTATATAACCCTTGTAACCAAGCAGAAGCTTTATTCAAGTGCATTTCATAATCGTAACCATATTTTCCACCTTGACGTACGATAGTATCTTGTTGATTGTACTTAGGAGTGTGATAGTCAAATTGAGCAAACGTGTTTACATCCACCAGATAATCGCCACCTAATAAATCTTTAGCTTCTTTATAATGTTCGTTTGTTTCAGACTGATACCCTAGTCCTCCAGTGATAAGAAATCTTTGAGAAATAGTAGTATTAAAAGTAGTATTGAAATTGAAACGTTTTGTAGCAGTTACATTGTTGTATAATACATAATGAGAGCGATGACCGCCTAACCCTTTAACTGTATCTCTTGCATTTCTATTAGACTGGTAAAGATTGTTCCAGTCGATCTGCATAAAGTTTGGATTTGCTTTAAGGTTATTACGTATAAAGCTTTGCATTGCAGTATCGTTATTACCATGAAATATCCACTCACTAGGCATATATGCATAATAATCTGGTCTTGGATCTGCTGCATTGCCCCAATCAATTGCTGTACTTCCTTTCTTACCTGCTGTATAACCAATACTGGTTAATAAATTAGTTTTAGTACTGATTTTAAACTCGTGCGTCAATATGTAAACAGGTAAATTTGAGGTAACAACGTGGGCATTTCTTTTTTTACCCATTTGCCATCCCCAGTTGGAGTTGTAATAATGACTTCCAGCTATATCATAAGCCTCTTTTGTTTCATATGATGCTCCGCCAGTTTCGCTAATAGAATTAAATACTACAAAAGAAAGAAGGTGCTTCTCGCTTAACTTTTTGTCAACACCAACAAAATAGCTCCAGCTATCGGTGTAGGTACCAGGTACGTAGTTTTCATCTGACCAACGGCGGCTACCACTAAAAGTAAAAGCCCAACCATTTTTATTCATTCCAGTACTGTGTGTAAAAGTCCAACGATGTGTGAATGCACCATTTGAATTGGTATAACCAAAGCTGGTTTGTCTTCTTTGTTTGCTAGCCCTTGTATCGAAATTGGTAGTTACACCCATTGAACCAAAAGCGAATGAATTACTTTTATTTCCAAGAGAAACTTCTCTATTACGAACTACATCATTCAGTCCACCAAATAAACCAAACTGAGAATACCCGTTTTCAAGATTCTCCAATGGCATTCCATTCATTAATATTTCAGAACTTTTTGAATCATACCCTCTATACTTGAATCTAACAGCATAAAAGTTGTAAGATACTGCAGAATAAAAAGGATCTCTTCCTGCAGAAAGCATAGAAGAAATATTGCCACCACTTCCATTGTCTAAATCGTTGTCATCTAAAGTAACCACTGCGGCTCCTTCTTCTGCAATTTCTTTATTACTAGTTTCCTGTGTGCTATCTACCACTACAGAACCATTAGGATTACTGGTAGCAGCTTTCTTTTTCTGGGCTTCCGTATTTATAGACAATGCTATTAATAAAGCCGTTAATACATACAATTTTCGCATACTCAATATAAATTGAAACGACAAATATAGAGAGAGAATGCAATCTAAATAACTATTAGCCCATAAATAATGGAAACTTCATATAAAAATCCTTCTCTATTTAGAAGCTGTTTGAGTTAATTGTTTAGAATTAATTATTGCGATTATCTGGAGCGAAACGATGCAAATTTTGCAGCTATAGTCGGAAACCATAGCGAAAAATTTAAAGAAGTTGCAGCCCAGATAGCGCCCTCTGGAATATCAAATAATTAACTCAAACAGCTTC
>CAIVPM010000079.1 GCA_903907815.1 uncultured Chitinophagaceae bacterium
AAAAGGCAAAAGTAAAATAATTAAGAATTAAAAATTAAGAATTAAAAATTGGAGCAACTAAATTCCAGATCACCTAATTTATTAATTCTAAACAATTAACTCAAACAGCTTCTTAACTAACAATTCCAATGTCATATTTGGATTCCACTTATTAGGCTTTATGTTTGCAGCATGTTACAACCATTACAAGAGTATGCGGAAGGGAAAGTATTGTTGATTGATAAACCAATTGACTGGACTTCTTTTGATGTAGTTAAGAAAATAAGGGTATTGGTAAAGATTCCCAAGGTTGGTCATGCGGGTACTTTAGATCCTTTGGCAACAGGCCTTCTGATAGTTTGTACTGGAAAATATACCAAGAAGATTAATGAGTATATGAGTATGGAAAAAGAATATACTGGCTCGTTTACGTTAGGTGCAACAACGCCTACGTATGATCTTGAATCGGAACCTGAAGATTTTAAGCCGTATAATCATATTAATATAGATACAATTAATAGCATTATTAAAGAACAATTTTTAGGGGAGATAAAACAGATTCCTCCTATGTTTTCTGCTATTAAAAAAGACGGTCAGCCTTTATATCTTGCCGCAAGAAAAGGGATAACACTGGAGGTAGAACCTAGAAACATTAATATTCTGGAATTTGAGATAACTAAGATTGAACTTCCTTTAGTCTATTTTAGAATTGTATGTACTACAGGAACCTATATAAGAAGTATTGCAAATGATCTGGGAAAAGCGTTGAATACCGGAGCCTATTTGAGCAGCTTGTGCAGGACGAGAATTGGTGAATTTTTAAATGCTGATGCTATGACTGTTAGTGAGTTCGAAGAAGGGATTAAGAAGCAGAGGGCGTTAATTAGCTAATTAGCTGATGTGCTAATGTGCTAATGAATACATAATACAAAAAACTAAAGACTAAAGGTTTAAAAACTAAAGGGAAACAAAAGTAAATGGAGGTATTTTATCTGATACTTTTTTTATTTATTGTATCGTAATTGTATTTCTTCTAAATCGTTTATCCGCTAATCATTGTTTATTTCTTTTATCCAGTAAATAACCAATCCTACAACGATCACTCCAAAGGCTCCTGCTATGTATTCTGTTTTGGAACTGAAGAATACAAATAGCCAGATGATTAAAGAGAGTATAATGGGTAAAGGGAATAAGGGCATCTTGTAGGGAAATAGTTTTCGGGTGCCATTCTTTTGTAGCCATATAAGTCCGGCTGATTGCGAGATGAACTGGGTAAGAATTCTTACCACTACTATAGCACTGATGACATGTTTTAATTTGAACAATAAACTGAATGCTCCACCAATTACGGCTAGCCATAAAAGGGAAAGCTTTGGTATCTTTTTTTCTTCATCGATAGAAGCAAAAGCGTTGATGAAATTTCCATCGGCAGCGGCTGCATATAGTACCCTGGAATAGCCGAGCATGACGGCGAATAAAGAGGAGAGGGCTACCCATAAAACAAGGATGGTAAACCAACGGGCAATCTCCTGTCCGAACCATTTTTGCATTAGGGTACTAAACACAAACTCCGACTTGGCTGCAGTAGCAGAATCTATGTTGCCCAGCACTACCCATTGCAGTAAAAGGTATAAGCCGGCAATAGCCAGTACAGAGATAATCATACTGCGAGGAATGTTTGTTTCGGGGCGTTGAATTTCTGCTCCAAGATGACATACATTATAGTATCCCAGATAACAATAAATAGCCTTGGTAGAAGCTTGTCCGAGTATCATCCATGCTCCTATATTTACCCAGCTAAAATTAATGGGTTCCTGTGCCTGTAATATGCTGGAATTGAAATGATATAATCCAGAACCTATTACCATGGCTAGTACTGCCAGAACGCCTATCCATAAAGCCTTAGAGATTTTTCCGGTAGAAACAATGTTGCGATTTAATAGTAGGTATAATACGGTGATTAATACTACGCAAACCAGCTTCTGTTGCCACCATTCGGGCAAAGGAATGAGGTACTGAAAATACTGCGAAAAACCAATGGCGCCAGATGCTACTACCAAGGGTGCCTGTATAGCAGTTTGCCAGGTATATAAGAAGGCGAATAGCTTGCCATATTTCTTGCCAAAGATTATTTTCAGAAACTGATAACTACCACCTGCTTCGGGATAAGCCGCGCCTAATTCGCTCCACACAAAACTATCCAGCAATGCGAGCAATGCACCCAGCAGCCATGCCAGTAAAGCATTCTTTCCGGGCATCAGTTGCATGATGAGTGGGAGGGTAACAAAGGGGCCGATGCCCACCATGTCGATCATGTTGAGCGAGACTGCTTCGGTGAGTCCTAATCTTCTTTGTAAGCCATGTGGGGTACTACTCATTAATACTTTAATTCGGGATAATGATTGATGGTTAGCAAACGGAATAGTTCCATTGTTTTGGGCAATGCAGCGGCGGGATTAATACCATAATAATAGAAGTGTTCGAAGTCGCCCTTTCCTGCTGCCAGTTGCATAGTGCCCTGCGATTTATGTTCGGCAATTTCCCAGTTGGCAATGATATGATAATCCAGCACATGCTTGAATCCAAACTTCTGATTTCTGTCAAATTGAAAAGGCGGAATACCAGTAGTTAGTTTAGTTTCGGGATAACCTTCCAAACCAGTAAAAGTCTGTTTGGTAGTATCGCCAATGCTCTTTACATCCATGCCTAAAATTACCGGCTTTTGAGTAGCAGGTAAATCGTTGATAGTTCTTAATGCCATGATAGAAGCAGCCTTGTGATGTGCATGGGTACCTGGCACGGGCAACAGACAAAAAACAAAATCATATTTATCCTTGGTCATGATTTCGGTAAGTCTTGTTTTAACCACCGATACATTCCAGAAAGTATCTAAAGGGGCATGAGGATTTAAACCATATTTTTCATCCAGCTGATCTAAAAAGAAAAAGTTGCGGATACCCAGCATCTTGCCTGCATTCATCAATTCTCTTTTGCGGATAGCAGGAAGGTATTGTCGGCCAATAGCTGGATCGGTAAGATCCATGCCATAGTATTCATTGCCCAAAGTAGAATACTTGTAGCCCCCTTCGCCATTGGTAATGCAAACCAGGTCTACCTTGGCTTTGTAATCGTGGGCAAGTTTATATATAGTACCAGCACAACCCGTTTCATCGTCGGGGTGGGCAATTACGATGAGCACCTTTATATTGGTAGAATCCAGCTTCTGAGCAAACAATTGTGTGTTGATGAGTACTAATAAAAGGAGAAATAACTTTTTCATAAATGTATCTTATGCAAACAAAATTAAGGGGTTAGGAATAATGGTATAAAAGTATGACAGAAGCATAACAATACCCAAAAGAAAAGGGTAATCATTTCTGATTACCCTTCCTACTTACTCACCCTATTAACAAAACAAAAAATTAATATCTGTAAAGCTCAGGCTTAAATGGTCCTGCAACAGGAATACCTAAGTAAGCTGATTGATCAGCAGTTAATACATCTAATTCAACACTGATTTTGCTTAAATGTAATCTTGCTACTTTCTCATCCAGGATTTTTGGTAATACATAAACCTTGTTCTCATAAGCAGCACCATTAGTCCAAAGTTCTAATTGAGCTAAAGTCTGGTTGGTGAAAGAGTTACTCATCACAAAAGATGGGTGACCAGTAGCACAACCAAGGTTTACTAAACGACCTTCTGCAAGTACAATCACATCATGACCATCTACATTGTAGATATCTACTTGTGGTTTTACAGTATCCTTAGTATGACCATAGTTCGTATTTAACCAAGCCATATCGATTTCGATATCGAAGTGACCAATGTTACAAACGATAGTCTTATCCTTCATAGCTTTGAAGTGTTCGCCTCTGATGATATCTCTGCAACCTGTAGTAGTAACCACGATATCAGCTTCAACTATAGCGTTCTCCATTTTCTTTACAGCAAATCCATCCATAGCAGCTTGTAAAGCACAGATAGGATCGATTTCTGTAACGATAACTCTGCAACCAGCACCTAATAAAGACGCAGCAGAACCTTTACCTACATCACCATAACCAGCAACAACAGCTACTTTACCAGCCATCATTACATCCGTAGCACGACGGATAGCATCTACTAGACTTTCTTTACAACCGTATTTGTTGTCAAACTTAGATTTAGTAACAGAATCGTTTACATTGATAGCAGGAATATGTAAAGTACCATTTGCCATTCTTTCGTACAAACGGTGAACACCAGTAGTAGTTTCTTCACTCAATCCCTTGATGTGCTTGATTAATTCAGGATATTTATCAAAAACGATGTTAGTTAAATCACCACCATCATCCAGGATCATATTCAAAGGACGATCTTCGCTACCGAAGAATAAAGTTTGTTCAATACACCAGTCAGCTTCTTCCAGAGTTTCGCCTTTCCAAGCAAATACAGGAACGCCAGTTGCAGCAATAGCAGCAGCAGCATGATCTTGTGTAGAGAAGATATTACAAGAGCTCCATTTAACTTCAGCTCCTAAAGCGGTTAATGTTTCGATTAACACAGCAGTCTGAATGGTCATGTGCAGACAACCTGCAATTCTAGCACCTTTCAATGGTTGAGAAGGTCCGTATTCAGCTCTTAAAGCCATAAGACCTGGCATTTCTGCCTCTGCAAGACGAATTTCTTTACGTCCCCACTCTGCTAAGCTGATATCAGCTACTTTGTAAGCAAGAGAAAAATCAATTGAATTAGCAATTGTACTCATTTTGTTATTTATTTTAATGATGCAAACATACATTTGTAGGATAAATTTCTGCAACATATTTAAAATACAGAATAAATTCCCTTTATTTTGTGGTATTAAAGAATAATTCATTGATTTACTATGGCTAAAGCTACCAAAACAGAACAAACAACTACCACCGCATTTGTAGATGAAAAAGATATTGCCATACTTCGCATGTTGCAGAAGAATGCCAAAGCTACTGTACAGGAAATAGCTGCTCAGGTTCATTTAAGTACTACTCCTGTTCATGATCGTATAAAAAGAATGGAACAGAATGGGGTTATCAAGCAGTATGTAGCGCTGGTAGATAAGAGTAAAATAAATAAAGGGCTGATGGTGATCTGTTATGTTTCCTTAAAAGAACATAGCAAGATGGCAGGAGGGAAGTTTATCAAGAATATTATGGATATGCCCGAAGTACTGGAGTGTTATAGCATTAGTGGCGAGTTTGATTTTATGCTGAAAGTACTAACTGAGAATATGGATACTTATTACAACTTTCATGTAAACAAATTAAGTCAGGCCGAAAACTTAGGTCATGTACAGAGTGTGTTTGTAATGGGGGTGGTAAAGGAAACGCATGTGATGGTGTAGAGCAAGGCACAAAGGCAACAAGGCACAAAGTGAGTACAAATACAAGGCAAAGAGGCAATAGGCAA
>CAIVPM010000080.1 GCA_903907815.1 uncultured Chitinophagaceae bacterium
GGTCTATAAAACCATTAATATAAGCATCCCTATTAATATTGGGATCAGATAACGATTTTAACTTAATAGAACCTTTAATTGAATTCGGATTATTTTGCATTGTCTATTGGTGAAATAGTAAAATTTTGAACTATTGTGAATGGAGTTGATATATCAGATCCATTGGTGCTGCCGGTTGTAGCTAATCCAGTTAATTTTGCCTTACTATCTACAGAAGACGCTCTTGTATCCATTACTATAATATTTACCTTAAGAAGGTTCTGTAGGCAAAATTAAATTGTCGTAAGTTGCTGTAGAAGGTAAATCTCTAAGAACTTGTCTGTAAACGATATACTCTTGTTTTTTTTCTTCAGAAAGAGGGCTGTCAGATAATTGAGTCCAATCGGTTTGAGCTAAAAGAACATTTCTTTTGCTTCTTAGGTTTGGTAAAAATATTTCTCTTTCATATGCTTCATTTAAAGCTATTTGTTCTGGAGATAATTCTGTGTTTGTATTATACAGAGAATCAATACCTAATGTATAAAGTGGTGGTTGTATGTCTTGTAATTCCATAAATATATTTATCTGGTAGATGTTTTATAGTAACTCAATGTATAAGTAGTGGATTTATCTGTTGGGCCTACATAGTATTGTATTTGTGGTGATTTTATTTTGAAATAATAATCAAAATTTACCATACTACTATTATTATCTAATCCATTACCAGCAGAAAGTGGTCTATAATATAATTTCCAATCATTACCAGCATTACTAAATTGATTACTCAATGCATTGGTATAATCACCGTAAATATAAGCTGAGAGATTAACAACTTGGTTGGTTGGTGTGTAATTATACAAGTCTGTACTATCATTATTATGTTTTCCATCAAAATTGAATGGTGCATAATATCTGTAAGAAGCACTTTGAGATGGATTAGCACCATTAAATTCCCAAGGAGCTAAAGTATTATTATTCGGGAGATTTATAGAGTTAAAAGATGTGGATAAATTTAGAAGTTTGAAGTTTAATGGATTGCTAGTAATAAAAGGAGGTGTCTGGTTCCATTGATATTCATAAGAACTTAAACCAAAACCAATAGAATTACCAGATACAATAAGGCTCGTCACATCATACCCAACAGAACCTGCATCAAAACTGTAAAATGATGGTGTATTAAAACATCCATCAAGTATAGGACAAATTGATAGATAGGAACCATAACCAAAGTTTCTGGTTGTGGTTCCATAATCCCAGTATTGAAGAGTGCCTCCATTTCGAGCTATTAATATGCCGTTAGGAAGTGCGGTTGGTTTGCTTTTCTTTGAATTTCCTATAATTGCTAAATATCCTGGATAATAATAAGGTTCACCATTAATTATTCCATTAATAGTACCTCTGCTATTATAATATACAGGATTGTTATAATAAAAAGGATCTGTTTGTTTGGCACCGTTGGCAAAAGAAATCCAAGCTAATGAATTGTAACTACAAGCTGCCCCATAAGAGTAGGGTGCAGTTCCTAATGCTGCTACTGTAACATTACCTAAATTTAATTGACCGGAATAAACCATCAATGCAGTAGAGTCTATAGCATTAGAATCAAATTCTAATATTAAATTTTGAATATAGAAATTAACATTGGATGTATCGAACTCAAAAGGTCTAGCAAATCTGTTTACACCACCGCTTAAAGCTAACCAAGTATTATACACATCATTTTGATTTCCAAAATTTCCTGATGCTGCTAATGTATTATTAAAATAAGTTCTAAAGGATACTTTAGGAGTCGGTGTATCAAAAATTTTACCATTTGCCCATACTTTGAGAGGTGGGTTATAAAGATTTAAATTTTTAGAAAGGTTGACTTCTGTTCTACCATTGATATAGATCTGTTTAAAATTTAATCCATTGAAATATACATATCGTTGAAATCCGCCAGTTTGGTTCACTCCATCAGCACTCCAGAGAAATTGTCCACCTTTAATACCGGCTGCAGTCATAGCAGGGTAGTTAGAGCCCAACCATTCTGTACTATAAAAAGCGCCTTTCATATTACCCCCTGTCTCTTTAGATCCATAATAGGTACCACTATTATCACTGGCATTAGGAATTGTTGGACGTTGACTTTCACCTTCAACAATATCTTCGTCTATATAGATAGTTAAATTAACACCTGCTAAATTATATGTTTTAACATAATTTACAGCTCCCCAAATTGTTTTGAAGAAAGGTTTATAAATATTATTTTCATAGACACTAGTGTCTGCGTCATAAGCACCATAATAAGTTCTTTGGACACTAGCATCATCTGTAGAATAAGAATCAGAAGGTCTTATAGCAAATGCATAATTATTGTTGCTATTAATAGATAACGTATTACTGTTATAAATTAGAGAAGAATTGGGGTCTAAGTCAATAAATCCGTGTAAATTAGAAGCATATATATCACCGCCAACACTAAGTTGAGTAGTTATAGTTGCTTTATTAGCTGTTAAAGAATCGGTTGATAAATTAGTAGCTGAAACTGAAAAAGCATTCACACTACTTAAAACAAAAACATTACCTGCAGTCAAATTACCAGTTAAATTAAGAGAATTAAGGTTGGCATTAGAGAGTGTGTAAGTTATAGTAACTTTGTTATTATAAACTAAAGAATTAGCACTTAGATAGTTTGCAAATAAATTGTTTGCTGTTATATTTTTAATAAAATTATTGTTATTAAAATAAACATCAGAATTAAAATAAACACCACCAGGATATCCAACGGAAAGTGTATTAGAAATAGAAGATGGTACTAAATTTGTAGCAGAAAGAGTTTGTATGTTGGCTCCACTTAATACATTTAAAGAACCATTAATATCTATATCAAAAAGAGGATTAGAATTATTAACACCCAAATTACCATTTTTCAATACTAAAGAATCATTACCTGTAAATTTTCTAGAATTTCCATAATAAGGGTCTATTCCTACAACTGGAAAATAATAAGATGAATTAACTATAGTATTTGTCGTACCAGTAGGAACACCTAAACTAGGTTCAACCGAAGCAAGGTCTATAAAACCATTAATATAAGCATCCCTATTAATATTGGGATCAGATAACGATTTTAACTTAATAGAACCTTTAATTGAATTCGGATTATTTTGCATTGTCTATTATGTATTAGCAGTTTCTAATACAGATAGTGTTAAGTTAACAGCATTGGAATTTCCACTTTGAATGATGAAAGATTCGTTTGATTTTAAAACTAATTTAGTTACCACTATGTTATAAGTGTCATTCGGTGAAATAGTAAAATTTTGAACTATTGTGAATGGAGTTGATATATCAGATCCGGCAGTGCTTCCTGAAATACTAGCTGTCACTGTTTGAGGAGAGTTAGTAAGATTGGATGCTAAAGCTGATATTATCACACCAGCTTTTTGATAGGGGACTGTATAGACACCTGCTGGTGTTGTGGTAGCTGAAACAGATCTTCTTTCGAATTTATTTAATATTGTTGCCATAATAATATTTACTCTAGAGCGATGGTTAATGGAGTAACTAAAGTTATAATAGCTCTTTTGAAGGTATCACCATCAATAGTACCAGTACTTTGTCGAACTTGGAAATTAGGTCCTACATTGAAATTACCTAATTCATTAGAACTAGTGTAATAAACAACTGCGGGATCGTAAGAAACTTGGTTTGTATCGTAAGGGTTATTTTTAGCATCATATGCTACTTCATTATTACTATTTACAATACCGCCAAAAGCTGGGAGGGATCTATCCATTCTGGTACCAGTTCCCATATATTCAAAGGTATGACCACCGGTTTCTATCATACTTCTTGCGTAAAAATAAACAGTCTGTCCTACATAACTAACTAAAGTAGATTCTATACCATTATCTAAAGTAATTTTATATTGCCCTCCTACGAGACTTGGAGGGGTATTAATGTAGAATAATTGAGTTCTATTACCATTAGTACTACCTGGATTGATTACCGATTCGGTCAGTCCTCCAGTTCCCCCTGCAGGGTTATATGCCGATCCTATTGTAAAGAACATACCAGAATATGGTACGGTAGCATACGTACTACCACCGGTCAATGTGTCTATAGTAATAACATCCCTAATATTAGTATCGGCTCCAGTTGTTAATCCTCTGAATGTGCCTTGTAATATCGGTGAAGAAGATCCTCCTCTTGCAACGAGGCCGGAAAGACCAAATGTGCAGTTGGATGTACTAATTGAACAAGTACCTCCAGACTCACAAAGAACTCCTTCGGTTGTACATACAGAGAAAATACTGACCAATTGAGCATATCCTTGATTTGTAATATGAATTCCCTTACCACCTTGATTTACTTGAGTAAAAGAATCTAATACCATACTTCTGATACTACTTTGAACTATACTTCCATCAATTCTCATACCACAACCAGCATCATTAGCTGTGCCACCAAAGCCTGTATTTTGATCAGCATCAGAAGCTACAGCGTATGATGTACATCCTTGAATATAGGGACTTATTGTAATAGGGGGTTTGCTGCCAGGAGCAGTTATTGTATATCCACTTGTATTATAAGCTGCAGTCACCTGTGCAGCACCATTTGTATATTGTCCTTGAGTTCCAGAATATAAAGGAAATGCCACAGCTGCAGAAGGTGCTCTGTGACCTCTAAAAGTAACACCCCAAATATAACAAGCTTGGTTTACCCAAAATATATCATAAGTAGGATTACTTGGTCTGATAGTTGTTCTTCTAAGATTATCTCCTATTAAAGAAGTATGAGGGGGGAGATAAATAGGATTTACTTCTGTGTAATCTCCATTCTTTAAAAATATTGTCCAAGGGCTTGATGCAGAGGGTGTTTGCGCTGCTATATAAGCAACAGCCTTTTTAATTGTACGAAAAGGTGTTTCTATTCTTCTACCTCTTTCTGTACTATCTACTGTGTCACTGCCATTTATAGATACATAAACCGAATTATAAATTTTTGGATTATTATCATTATTATTA
>CAIVPM010000081.1 GCA_903907815.1 uncultured Chitinophagaceae bacterium
TGATAATACTGGTGCAAGACTAATTGCTTCTGGTGATAATACTGGGAATGCTCAACCATGGTATATACAAAATGGCCAGGCATTCTTTGTTACAAAAGGAAGTTCTAATACTATTACATTCAAAGAAACACAGAAGAGTACAGGCAATATGAGTAATACTGTATTTGGTAATAGTTCTACTGGTTCTATTAAGATAAATTTATTGAAGGGAACTAATTACATGGATGGAATTGTTACTATGTACAATAACAAGTACAACGCTGCTGTAATAGCACCTACCGAAGATGCCAGCAAATTCTGGGGTAACGAAGAAGCAGTTGCTTTAGTAAGAACAGGTAGCTACCTAAGCGTAGAAGCTCTTCCAGAAATAGCAGGAGCGGATACTAGCTTCCTGTATATGAACAAACTGGCTGCGGGTAATACCTACACATTCAATATTGCTGGAAGCAATATGCCTTCGAACGTAACAGGCGTATTAGATGATAAATATACCCATGCTAGCACCGCATTAAATCTTACGAGTGCTACCAGTATCAGCTTTACGGTAGATACAGCAGCAGCTGCTAAAGCTGCCAACAGATTTATGATTGTACTGAATGCTAAAGCACCTTTGTATGTAAGTGATATTAAAGTAAAAGCCAGCGTGAAAGCAAGGGCTGCAGTAATAGACTGGAGCGTAGCTACAGAGAAAGAGGTGAAGAGCTATACAATAGAACATAGCACAACAGCTTCTGACTTTAAAGCTATCAATACTACCGCTGCTAAGAACTCGAACAACAGCAATTACAGTTATACAGACAACAGTGCACCTACTGGCGATAACTACTACCGTATTAAAGCGATCAACACGGATGGTTCTGTACAATACAGTAGCATTGCTAAGGTTACCATTGGAGACAGGAAGGAAGGCATGAGCATTTATCCTAATCCAGTTGTAGGCAAAACAATGAATGTACAGTTGAGCAATATTGCTGCAGGTACTTACAGCTTAAGCATGATTAATGCAAACGGTCAGCAGGTAATGGAGCAACAATTACAACATGCTGGAGGTAGTGTAACGAGCACTGTACAATTGCCATCTACTGTAGCATCAGGTATCTATCAATTAAGACTGGCTAGCAATGGTAAGTCTTATGTAGAGACGGTGATTGTGAAGTAAGGAATTGCTTTAAGGTTATATTGTTCAATTGTTGAATACAATGGTTTAATTGTTAAATAGTTAAATTGTTGAATACAAAATACAAGAGGTCGTCTAAATGGCGGCCTCTTTTGTATTTTGTATCCCTCCATTAGTTGGAAAAGGCTTGTTTTACCTATTCTGGTAATTTTTACTTAACCGTTTTCGTAAATAAATATGGGGTTAAATGTGTAAATAATCAGTAAAACGATGAGTTTTGTTAGGTTGTTATTAATTATTAATAATGATAAAGCAGACGATTGCGGATTTGATAATTAACGATTATATTCTAAAATTCTAATTTAATTAATAGAGTTTAATAGCAAAAAACTAGCCAAAATGAGAACAAAGTCAACGTTACAAAACAAGTATGCTTTTGATGCAGTTAAAAGTTTGAAATTTACTGTTTCAGAAAAAAGAAATATTCAAACGATTTTAAAGAGCTTAGCTTTATTATTAATTGGTTTAATTTCTTTTGCGAATAGTTGGGGGCAAAATTATACAGTAACTATCCCCAATGTAATTCCAGCTTATGCAACTGGAACTTATTCTTTAGGGTCTGTTGTCAGAAATGCTGCAACTGGTTATATGTATTTTTGTTCAACAGTTGGAACTGGCAATACAAATGCAGCACCTGCTAACCATACTGCCGGTGCTACCTCTAATTGTGGTCATAGTTCTGGAGCAACAGACTATATTTTCACTTACTTAGGTACTTGTACAACTTCATCACCTTATAATGCTACTGCTTTTGTTGCACCAACAGGAGTTACATCTGTTCAGGTTGAATGCTGGGGAGGAGGTGGTGGAGGTGGATATGCTAAATTTTCATCATCTCTTTTTCAAGGAGGAGGTGGTGGAGCTGGTGGTTCTTATATTAGAAAAAATTCAGTTTCTATTACTGCTGGTACAAGCTATAATATAACTATTGGAGCAGGAGGAATTGCTGGGAATCATTCAGCTCCAACTTCTTCAACAGCTGGTGGAAATACATCTATTACAATTGGGGCTACAACATATACAGCAACAGGAGGTGGCTATGGTGGTGATGTTATATCAGGTGCAACAGGAGGTGGTACTTATGGTGCTGGTAGTACTGCAAGTAATACTGCTAGTATGGATGCAAGTTTTATAGGGGGGAATGGCTATGCTGGTGCTTCTAATTCTGCTTCTGCATCAGCTTATTCCGGTGGTGGAGGTAGTTCTGCATATTATTCAGCAAAAGGTACAGATGCAACAAGCTATTTAGCTGCTGCAACTGCAGGTTCAGGTAGTGGGGCTGGTGGGGCTGGAACTAGTACTCCTAATGCAGGTGGATCTGCTGGTTCAATTCCAGGAGGAGGAGGTGGTGGTGGATATGCTTCCAAAAGTTCATCGGGTGAGGGTGCAGCTGGAGGAGATGGTCAGATTGTGCTTACTTTCTGTTTAACTGCTGCCCCTACTGGTACTGCAGCTCAATCTTTTTGTAGTGGAGCAAGTCCTACCGTTGCTAGTCTTGCAGCTACTTATTCAGGAACTTTAACATGGTATAATGCTTCTAGTGGTGGTAGTGTGGTTACTTCTGGTACTGCATTAGCAAATGGAACTACTTATTATGCATCTCAAACACCTGCTTCCAGTTGTGAATCCAATACAAGATTCGCAGTTACCGCTACAGTAAACACTACACCTTCAACCCCAACAGGAACTGCTGCACAATCATTTTGTAGTGCTACAAGCCCTACCGTAGCAAATTTATCTGCAAGTGCATCTGGAACAATAATATGGTATGATGCAGCGAGTGCTGGTAATGTAGTAAGTTCCGGTACTTCATTAGTTACCGCAACACATTATTATGCGGGTCAAACTGCTAATAGTTGTCAATCAGTAAGATTCGATGTAACTGCTACAGTTAATACTACGCCTGCAACTCCTACAGGAACTGCTGCACAATCATTTTGTAGTGCTGCAAGTCCTACGGTAGCAAATTTATCGGCAAGTGCATCTGGTACAATTATATGGTACGATGCTGCAAGTGCAGGAAATGTGGTAAGTTCAGGTACTTCGTTAGTTACTGCAACACATTATTATGCAGGACAAACTGCTAGTAGTTGTCAATCA
>CAIVPM010000082.1 GCA_903907815.1 uncultured Chitinophagaceae bacterium
ATTATTCACCCCAGGCTTTCAAAACTTCTTCGGTATGATTCTTGGTATCTGGCTTTGCGATATCTGCATGAATCTTACTCTTTTCATTAATTAGAAAAGTGGTGCGGTGCATACCCATAAAGGCACGTCCCATAAACTTTCTTTCGCCCCATATACCATAAGCCTCGGCTATAATATGCTCTTCATCGGCAATGAGTGGAAAAGGAAGTTCGTACTTGGTTTCAAACTTTTTATGGCTCTTTACACTGTCCTTACTTACTCCTATTACCTGGTACCCTTCGGCTATCAGCGACTGGTAATTATCACGCAGATTACATGCCTGAGCGGTGCAACCCGGGGTATCATCCTTAGGATAGAAATAGAGAATTACCTTCTTCCCCTTGAAAGATTTTAGGGAAACCGGATTGCCATTCTGATCTGTTCCGTTAAAATCGGGTGCTTTATCGCCTGCCTTTAATGTTGTCATAATCGTTTATTATCTTTTGCAAATAACAATATTTTTCTGGAATAGTTTAATACAGGGAGTGAGGAGATAGAATAATACAAATACAAGGCACAAAGGCACAGAGGCAACAAGGCACGAAGTAATACAGAATACAAGGCAAAGAGGCAACAAGGCACAAAGCAATACAAAATACAAGGCTGAACGCTTAATGCTAAACGCAGAACGCTACAGAATACAATGCATTGAGGCACGAAGTAATACAGAATTCAAGGTAACAAAATCACAATATCTTTTTATATTGTGTAAGGGGAATTTAAATACGGATTAAATAAATGGATAGGTTTTGGTAAAAAATACCCCTTTATAAGTGATTCGTCCATAACACATACCTGAATATGATTTTTTGCGGTAAAGGAAGCTCCAGGATATACTTTAGAACCTTCATCAAAAGGGCTTCTAATAGAATTGTAAGGCTGCTCGGATAGTATTTTTCTGGATTGATGAACAAATTTGATAACAGCACAGTCTAATTTTCTGTTATTGCCATCATTTTCAGGAAGTTTAATGTCAGTTTCTTTATATAGCTTTTGTAAGCCGATATAGGCATTTTCAAGTATTGATAAAGATTGTGATTCTACTAAATTTAAACAGTTACCTAATTCAATAATTGCGCCAAGTACAAAAGGTGTTTTAATTTTCCGTTTATTAAACTGTGTGCCTGCAGCTACTTCTTTTGCATAATCGAGGGCTCTGTAAGGATTTTGTTCCCAGAAATAAATACCTTCTCCCAACCAGTCCCAGTTATTCTTACTGGCCTTTAGTTTGTCTTGTCCATTTAATATTTTTAACCCAATTTCTCTATCGCAACTATGGTAACCGATTATTTGAAAGGGATGATGAAGCGACAATTATTGTAAGCTTTTGAAAGACATAAGTTTCTTTTTAGTAGCCTTAGTTTCTTTTATTATTCTGGCATCTATTAAAAACTGAAGTGCTGACTCTCTTGTCTGTGAAGCAATATGTGTTGCTTTTCTGATTGTTTCTATTTGAGACTGTACGGTATTCTGTAGCATTATTATCAGTTTAATTTTATAAAGAATATTTGAATATAAGTAGTATGTATTCATTATATCCGGTGCAATATATATACTTAATTGCAAGAATGGATAAAGACAAGGCAAAGAGGCGAAGGCAAGGAGGCAAGAGGAATACAAAATACAAGGCTGAACGCTTAATGCTAAACGCAGAACGCTACAGAATACAAGGGAATAGGGATTTGAAAATGGAATATAATAAATTCAAAAACTAAATACTAAAAATACAAATACTAAAAATACAATTGAATGGTTTAGAGGGGGATGAGGGGGTACTGTATAAATAATCTAAAAATATTTTCCTTCATTTATGCTATTCCAATTACTTTGCAGCACTCATGGATAAGTTTATTGTTTCGGCTCGTAAATATCGTCCTCAGGCATTCGATACGGTGGTAGGTCAATCTCATATTACTACTACCCTAAAGAACGCTATCAGGAATAATCAATTGGCACATGCCTTTTTGTTTTGTGGTCCACGTGGTGTGGGTAAAACTACCTGTGCACGTATATTGGCGAAAACAATTAACTGTACCAATTTACAGCCCGATGGGGAGGCCTGCGATGAATGTAACAGCTGTAAGAGTTTTAATGATGGCATATCGATGAACATTCATGAGCTGGATGCTGCAAGCAACAACTCGGTGGATGATATCAGATCGCTGGTAGAGCAGGTACGTTTTGCTCCACAAGCCGGCAGATACAAGGTATATATAGTGGATGAGGTTCATATGTTGAGTCAGAGTGCGTTTAACGCCTTTCTGAAAACGCTGGAAGAGCCGCCTCCATACGCTATCTTTATTCTGGCTACTACGGAGAAACATAAGATACTTCCTACCATCTTATCCCGCTGTCAGATATTCGACTTTAAGAGAATTACGCTGAACGATACGGTACAGCATCTTCAGGAAATTGTAGATAAAGAAAACATTAATGCAGATAAGGCATCACTGCAACTGATAGCCCAGAAGAGTGAAGGTTGTATGCGTGATGCACTGAGTATTCTGGATAAGATTGTTAGCTTTACCAATGGGGTAGTGACGTATGCGAATAC
The DNA here is from genome assembly GCA_903907815.1 of uncultured Chitinophagaceae bacterium. GTDB lineage: Bacteria > Bacteroidota > Bacteroidia > Chitinophagales > Chitinophagaceae > CANFLJ01. The sequence continues at coordinate 2,594 of CAIVPM010000082.1, forward strand.
GCTGGAAAACCTGAACATTCTGGATGCTGATTACTACTTTAAGATGCTGGATGCGCTGCTGCAACAGGATCTTACTACGGCCATGCTTTTGTACGATGAAATAAACTACAAAGGCTTTGAGGGTGATATGGTACTGAATGGTTTTGCTGAGTTTATCCGCAACATATTAGTGTGCAAAGATGAGCGTGCTGCCAGTTTGCTGGAAGTAGTGGTGGGCATGGAAGAGAAATATAAAGAGACTGCAAAAAGGATTAGTCCGGCCTTCCTGGTAAGTGCATTGAATGTACTGAACGAGTCGGAGATTCATTATAAAATGGCTCGTAATAAAAGGTTGCATGTAGAGATGACGATCATTAAACTTAATTACCTTCAACAGGCAATAGAGTTGGTGAATGACAGTAACTATACTGCAAAAAAAAAACGAGTTGACACACCCGTAGCGATTCATTATAAGCCCATATTTTCGGTAGAGACGGTAAGAAAACCTACCGAGGCTAAGCTGTCGATAGAAACAGCTGCTCCTGCCGAAAGAAAGGTAGTGGCACCTGCAGTGGTAGCGCCAAAGCCTGTGGTGGAAGCGGCTCCTGTGCCTGTAAAAACTATTACCCCTGTTGCGACTACAACTGCGAATAGAGTGCCTACTCCAAAACCAAAGATGGGATTGCTAGAAGCCTTGCAAGAGAAGGTGGGCAACCGTTATAATATAGAAGTAGTACAAGAATCGAAGCCGCTGGATATAGAAAGTCTTACTGCCTGCTGGAAAGAATATACCGATCATCTGGCTTCTATTCCATCTAAAATATCCTGTGCTGCTGCATTCAGAGATGCTCAACTGGAGATAATAGATGAAATGAACTTTCAGGTGATGGTGAAGACCATCTTGCATCAACGTTTTATAGATGGAGAAAAAATGTACTTCGCTGATAACCTTATTAAACAATTCAATAACAGGGCTATAAAGTATAGCGTAAAAGTGCTGGAAGGACAGGTAGAAACGGAGATACATCCTATGTACCTTGGTAGCCGTCAGCGTTTTGAGCGCATAGCCGAGAAGTATCCGTTATTATATGAACTGAAAGAAAGACTGAGACTGGAGATTGATATTATGTAAGGGGTTTGAAGTGATAAGTTTTAGGTTTTAAGTAAAGTTTAATTGCTTTTACTAATACTATAACTAACTTTTATTTCTTCACTAAACTCTATTTCATTTATCGAAAAGAAAGATAATGATGTCTGAACTTCTGGTTTATTAACTTCTTTAAATTCGAATTCATCTTTTACAATTGTTGGTGCTGTAAACTTTACCATTTCCGCCTTGGTATAATTATTGTCATAGTTTGTTTTATAACCAATTTGCTCAACAGATGAAATATAATATCCTGTGGATTTTGCTATAAGATCTGCTTTCTCCCATGCATCGTTTAGTGCAATTACTATTAGTTCTTTTTGAATTCTTTTTTTCAAAGAGTCTGAACATTCTGTTGACGAACTTATAGATAACCCTTTAATAGTATTTGCAGTAAGATCGGAATATGTGTTTAGTATCTTTTTCTTATCTATAGGAAACTTTACTATTAAAGACTGGTAAGAAGAATAGGTAATTTTCTTCTCTTTGTTTTTAAGAATATACTCATTCTTATTCACTGAAAAGTCAGTTAACTTTATCTGCTGTTCAGTAAAACTATCAGCTTTTAATCGTTTTAAAACTTCTTGGGAAAGGTCTGTCAACTTTCTAAAACTTTCCGTTTCCGTTTTCTCAGTTGATTCCATCTTTAATTCAAATATTGCAACATCAGGCAGTATCATCTTTTTGGCTTCTCCTACTATATGTATTTCTTGTAAATGTTGAGCTTTACTATTAAATATCATAAATGCAAATAAGAGCGTAATTGAGAATCTTTTCATATTACATATTTCTATTTAGATGAATTAAATACTAATATTCCATAAACATTCAAACTATTTAACCATTAAACTTTCAGCTTTTTCTTAGTACTCAACAGCGATACAATTATGGAAGTGCCGATACATAAAAGTATTACCAACAGCGATAAAACTACTTGCATGGTGTTGCTGAACCATAAGTTTACATAGTGCTCTCCCAGCATTTTAACGCCAATAAATACCAGTACTACCGCTATTCCATGTTGTAGATACTTGAACTGATTTACAGCCCCTTTCAACAGGAAGAATAAACTTCTTAATCCCAGCACGGCAAAGATGTTGGAGGTGTAAATAACCAACTTGTTCTGTGATATACCCATCACAGCAGGGATAGAGTCTAAAGCGAACACAATATCGATGGTGGACAATAAAACCACTACTACAAACAGCATGGTGTACTGCGGCTTACGGTTTGGACGAATGATAAAACGACCATCTCCATCGTGAGGTACTATTGGTAAAAAGCGTTTAAGAAACTTGTATACTTTATTGTGGCTGGGATCCATTTCTTTTTCCTCATGGGCAAAGAACATTTTAAAACCAGTATAAATAAGGAAGGCTCCAAAGACATACAATAACTCATGGAATTTTTCTACCGCTGCTACACCGAGGGTAATGAATAATACCCTGAAGATAATGGCCATCATAATGCCTACTATCAGAACGCGTCCATAGTATTTTTCTTTAACTTTAAATGCATTGATGATTAATACAAAGACGAATATATTGTCGATACTCAAGCTCCATTCCATCAGGTAGCCACTCAGGTATTCGAGTCCGGTTTTGCTACCTTCTTCTATCCACATGAATACAAAGAAGCCAAGAGCAAGGGCCACCCAGAAGAGCGTTTGCAATAATGCAGTACGCACGGTAACTATCTTATTACTGCGACTCATGAAGCCCAGATCCAATATTAGTGCACCACTTAAAACTATTAAGAAAACCGTATATACCAGTTGATCTGCTGTCATGTTGATTACTATGTTCTGGCCGCGAAAATATTACAACTGACTCAACTCTTAATATTTGTTTTATTTGCAGCAGATATTCAAACCAGATTATTATGGCACTCAGTAGATTTATAACAACAAAGAGGTTGATGGTTTTTGCGTTGGCATGCGAAACATTGAGTGCTACTTATATGCTTAATTTTCCAGCACTGATAAGTTTTGCTACCATACTCTATGCATTAGCGGGTATTACTATTGGTATTACTTTTATGCTGTTACCCGAGTTTCAAACGATTAGTTTTCATCCACAGCATATTAATCATACCAGACCATTATACTGGTATAAGAAAGCCATAATTGTAGTGCTTGGAATAGTTGCTATCCGGTTTTCTGTACAATGGATGGAAGATGCTCCCATGGATTATCATGATGCAGATATGTTACCCATCATGAAGATTATGTGTCAGCGTTTTCTGGCTGGTAAGGGAAGCCATGTATATGATATTATTCCGGAGATCTGGCATGGTATTCAACCCGTTTATTTCCCAGCCATGTGGATGCCTTATTGTATAGCGGTCTTTCATAACTTCGATTTAAGATGGATAACAGTGTCTGCTATCTTCTCTTCGGTAATACTCTTCTTTGCATTGCTACGCCCAATGAAGCATCAGATACTAACCCTGATAGCCTCACTGTTTATGTTTATAACGCTTTGGTGGATACTCTCTTCCGAAGCATCCGGTATAATACCTTATACAGAAGAGGGTATCATAATTTTCTATTATTGTTTACTGGCGCTGGCATTGTTTACCGATAGTTTTATATTCTTAGGAGTAGCTATTTCGCTGTGTGTTTTTAGCCGCTATGCATTGGCTGGATGGTTGCCAGCAATGTTGGTTTACTGGATATGGACTAAACAATATAAAGGCTTATTGAAGATTGTTATTACCGGCGTTTCCTTACTGGTTCTGCTGATGTTACTGCCATTTGGATTAGGGGTATTTCAGCGTTTGTTTTTTCTGCCAGGTGAGTATATAGATTTCGCAAGAAGAGTCTGGAACGATTCTCCTCATCTCTTTAATATAACCCTCGGATTTGCTAAGTACTTTGGAAAGGAGGGTATACTTCTGCAACATAAGTTACTTCTGATTTCTGCTTTAGGATTACCTACTATCTTCATGACGATTGGTTTATATTACCATAAAACAAAGAAGAACATTACCTTGAAACATTTACCTATAACCATCTTAAAGATAGGGTTGGTAATATTTTATTGCATGATAGATGTGCCTTATCTGTATTTGTTTTATACTTCCTTGTTCTTTAGCTTTATTGTAGTAGTAATGAGTTTAAGAATAGAAAATCAGGAGGTAGGAGAAAGGAGATAGAATACAGAATAAATACAAATACTATGAAGATTATTACTTGCGATACTTCTTATTCCAGTCAGATATTAGCCATATTCAACGAAGCTATACTTAATACCACCGCTTTGTACGACTATTATCCAAGAACCGAAAAGATGATGGAAGACTGGTTTACTGCTAAACAAAAAGGCAAATATCCAATCATTGGTTTAGTAGATGAACAAAATACTTTACTGGCATTTGGGACTTATGGAATGTTTAGAGAAAGACCTGCTTATAAATATACCGTGGAGCACTCCTTATATGTTCATACTTCACATCAGGGTAAGGGGTATGGTAAAATTATTCTACAAGAAATAATTAAAGAAGCAAAAACACAGGAGTATCATTCTCTGGTAGCGGGAATAGATGCAGCAAACGAGGTGAGTAAGAAGTTGCATAGTTCCTTTGGGTTTAAGCATTGTGGCACTTTGCCAGAGGTTGGTTTTAAGTTTGGTACATGGCTTAATCTGGATTTTTATCAACTAATACTTAGTACACCATTGCATCCTGTAGATGGATAAAAAAAGACCTCGAATTTAATTTCGAAGTCTCTTAATAATATTATAAAGTAATGTGTTTTAGGCAGTAGCTTTTTCCTGTTTCATTTCAACCCAGTGAATAATCTTTTCAGCTTCTTCCAGTCCGGCGGAAACAATTTTAGAATTCTGCTCACCATCATATCCCATTACTAAATGTAGTGTATGATAAGCACTATTGAAAACCGTAACTATCTTTTTGTCTTCTTTAGCTAATGCAGCCTGATACCATTCCACACTTTTTCTTGTTTTTCTTGCTCCTCTAAAATAGCCATCCAAAGCCATCAATATTCCGGTGTAAGCAGTATGTCCAGCCATCTTGACATATTTCATATCCTGATAATAGCCATCTTCCTTATGGGCCTTCTCCCTTAATATTTCTTTGGCGTTATCTATATACCTGTTAGCTTCCTCGATATATTTCATAATATCTATTTGTGTAAAGTTAGCTGAAACATGAATAGTATATTAGAAAAGAATCCTCATCAACATTAATTATTAGCAACTCTCTCTGCAAGCCATACAAACTCCTTGATAAAGTTATCTACAGCAGCAGCGAAGGTAGGATCGAGAAGATTTCCTTCTGCATCAAACTTCTTGTCCATAAATGGTGTTACCAGCATATTTGGAGAAGCAATCCCAAACAAGCCTGCTATTAATAAAAATAGTTGTTGAGTACTTCTCATTCCACCCAATCCACCTACAGAACCGGTAACAATACCAAATGTTTTGTGTGTTTGTTTAGGGAAATGATCGAATAGATTTTGTAATGCAGGAGAGTATCCAGCATTGTACTCTGGTGTAACCAGGATAAAAGCATCTGCAGCAAACATTTGTTCTGCCAGCGCTTTATACTTTTCAGGTGTCTTTTCTACTGAAGAAAATACAGATTGCAACAAAGGCAAATCATGTTCTCTTACATCTACAATACTGATAGAATGACCCGTTTCAGACAACTTTTGTTGAAGGTGTAAAGCAATACGGTGGGTAACGCTTTCCATTCTTGGACTACCTGATACAATTGCAATATTCATATTTGATAAATTTAAAAAGAGGAGCTAAAGTACTGCCCCTCTTTTAATACTTTGAAATTATTTACTGATAATACTATTGAGTACTCCGTAAATTATGCTTGTTTAATTAATTGAACACTCATTATTAATTTCACTTCTTCACTCACCATGATGTTTCCTGCTTCAGTAACTGCATCCCAGCTTAAGCCGAAATCTTTACGGTTGATTTTTCCATTCAATTCAAAACCTGCTTTCACCTGACCCCAAGGATCGGTTGCGGTTCCACCTAATTCTACGTTTAATTCTACCGATTTAGTTACTCCTTTAATAGTAAGATCTCCGGTAAGATCATACTCATCTCCTCCTTTAGGCGCAAAAGAAGTAGAGCTGAAAGTTAAAGTAGGGAATGCTTCCGCTGCAAAGAAGTCTTCAGATTTTAAGTGACCATCTCTTTGCTCATTATTTGTTGTGATGGAATTCACATCAGCACTAAAGCTGATTTTTGCATCAGAGAAATCTTCTTTCTCGCTTTCTAATGTTCCTTCAAAAGAAGTAAAGCTACCAGAAACAGTAGTGATCATAAGGTGTTTTACCTTGAAATTGATTTCGCTGTGTGCAGCGTCGATTTTGTAAACTGACATAATTGTAATGTTTATAAATGATGATTAATTAACTAATTCATTGGAACGTCTATTAACAGGAACTCCGTATTGGAAGTTGTGGTAATAGTGATCGTTTCCGTATCGTAAATACCTAAGGCGTCTCTCTTGCCAAGTTGTTGTTCTCCAACAGTTACACTGCCTTCAATAACAAAAAGATATACGCCATTCCCTTTTTTATTAATGGAATAGTCTGTAGTCTTTCCTGCTTCATACTTACCAAGACTAAACCAGGTATCCTGGTGTACGTAAAGCGCTTCCTGATTGTCGGGAGCTACCACTGTTTGTAATTTATTTTCTCTTTCAGTAGGAAGAAAGGTCTTTTGGTCGTATCTCGGTGTTATGTTCTTCTCTTTAGGAAATACCCATATCTGCAACAAGTTTACAAAGTCTGTTTTACTATGATTGAATTCTGAGTGGTACAAGCCAGTACCTGCACTCATTACCTGAACATCGTACTGTTTGATAACCCCATGTCCACCAGTGGAGTCTTTGTGCTCCAAAGCTCCGGTTAAAGGGATGGTAATGATTTCCATATTATCATGAGGATGCATACCAAAACCCATACCGCCTTGAACGATATCATCGTTTAAAACTCTTAGCATTCCAAAATGAACCCTTGAAGGATCATAATAATTTCCAAAGCTAAAACTGTGATGTGCATCTAACCAACCATGATTTACATGACCTCTTGATGTCGCTGTGTAAAGTAAAGTTTTCATTGTTAATATTTTAATGTGTGTATATACATGTATTATATCAAAAAAAAGGATTATGATTCCTTTGTTCTTATTTTTTCTAATAATTCACTGATAATAATTGCTTCTTCTTCCGTTAAATCAATTAAACTATCCATTGTTTTATCCATCACTACAGTACAAGAATCTAATATGGAAATACCTGCTGAGGTGATATTCATTACGGTCTCTCTTTTATCTATTTCTGAGTTGCCTCTTTTTACTAATTTCTTAATCACTAAACGGTCTATAATCCTTGGTACGTTTGAGTTTTTCTCTATCATCCTTGATGCAATATCCTTTACGCACATTTGTTCAGGATGCTTACCTTTTAGTATACGCAAAACGTTGTATTGTTCATGGGTAATGCCGTACTCTTTTAATTCTTTTGTAGTAGAAGATTTTAACCACCATGCAGTATATAATATATTCAAACCAGCCTTGTGAATATTACTTTTAAATTTACTGCTTTTAAGTGCTACTTCCAACTTCATAATGCAAATATATGTATATACATGTAATATTTCCAAATTTATTTTTAGAAGAATATAATAAGACTTAGAGGGAAAGGATTAAATTTAGATATTAGCGTCTTCTGTCTGACTTATATACAGGACACATACAATGTTTCTGATAATTTGATTTACCAAATAAACCACAACTTACATTTGCCACAGAAATTGCAATAACTATTGCTAATATTAATTTAGTCTTCTGTTTCATTCCACAAATTAAAGGCAATAGTTTCATAATAATTTCAATCATAGTATTTGAAAGACGTTAAAATTTATACTGTATTAATTGCACCACTTGATTGGGGACTCGGTCATGCTACCCGTTGTATCCCTATAATCAGGCTATTATATGCAAGTGGCTTTCAAGTAATTATTGCTACAGAGGGCTCGCAAAAACAATTGTTACAACACGAGTTTCCTACAGCAAACTTTGTCACATTACCCGGTTACAATATTAACTATGGTAAAAGTAAACAAGCTACAAGATGGAAGCTATTTGCTCAGATTCCTACAATCTTTAAAGCTATAAATGCGGAACATAAATGGCTAACTGAATTTGTAAAGCAAAACAAGGTAGATCTGATTATCAGTGATAATCGTTATGGGCTTTATCATAAAAATATTACTTCAGTATTGATTACGCATCAGTTAAATATAATTACTAATAATGATTTTACAGAGTCAATTGTCAGAAGGCTTCATTATAGATTAATAAAACCTTTTAATCAATGTTGGATTCCAGATAATCCTTATCCTGACAACCTTGCAGGTAGATTATCTAACCCAGTTAAGTTCCCAACAACTGCATACCGATATATAGGTTGGCTATTTAGGTTTGAAAAAACTAAATCATCTAATATTGAAATTGAGTTTGATGCCTGCATTATTCTATCCGGTCCCGAGCCTCAGAGAACTATATTGGAAGAAAAGATATTAAAGCATGTAAAAGATAGTCCGAATAAAATAGCTTTGGTAAGAGGCTTACCTAATGCAATGTTTACCAGAGTAGAAACCGACAATTTACTGTATCTCTCTCACCTTCCCAGCAATGAACTAAACGAGCTTGTTTTAAAGAGTAAGTACATAATATGTAGAGGTGGATATACTTCTTTGATGGAAATGATTGGACTACAGAAGAAATTGATTTTGGTTCCTACGCCAGCACAGACAGAACAGGAATATCTTGCTTCATTATTACACTCCAGAAAATGGGCATTACATATAGATCAGGAGGATTTTAATCTTACCCATGCAATCAAAGAAGCTGAATCATTTTCGTATAATCTGCCAATCCAAAGTACATTTGTAAACAATCAATTATTGGAACAAGCCTTAAACTTGATTATAGAATAAAATATGGTATTTAATCAGTAATAATCAGCAGCCGCTTTCATTTATTGCTGTACTTTGTATTGCTCAAATCTCACGACTTATTTTCACGACTCGCGCCTCATCTAAACGTTCTTAGGATAATCAAAGAACCAGAACTTATTGTTACCTTCTTCAAAGTCCTTCCATTTTTCTATGGGTGCCTGAATGGCGAAAATACCACAAGTAGGCATCTCGTCAATTCGCGAATTTGTCAATGTATTCACGAAGTAGGTAATTCCGGGATTATGGGAAAACATGGCTACACTATTCAATGAATTGTCCAAAGCCTTTATTGTTTTATAAAACACTTCTTCCCCTGCATGATATAGTTCTGGTACTGCAATTATATCACTTTCCTTTTGGTGGTAAGCTTTAGCAAAAAAGGTAGCAGTTGTAAATGCTCGCATTGCAGCACTGGAAACAAACTTATCTATACTAATCCCTTTATCTACTAATCGCTTTGCCATCGCAGGAGCATCGCGCATACCACGATCATTAAGCGTTCTGTCGAAGTCTTTCTGCAACATATTATCCCAGCTACTTTTAGCATGTCGGATGATAAATAATTGTTTCATAAATTACTTTTAATATAGGGAGGAAGGAGACAGAAGATAGGAGTCAGGAGAATACAAATACAGGGATTTTGTTTCTGTTAACCGGCAACTTGTATTCCTTTGTGCCTTGCCTCTATTTTCCCCAATACTCATATCCTAACAACTTCGCTAATTCTACTTTTGCCAGACAAAGTTGATAATCGTATTGCAATTGTGTAAGCGCTGCTTTCTGAACATTGGTAGCTGCTGCTGTTACATCCAGGTTGGTAGCAACTCCATTCTTATACCTTGAAGCAGTAATCTGTTGTGCTGTTTTTGCGGCATCCAGTTGACTCTTCGTGTTTCTAATTCTTTCTATATTGGTCTTAATGTCTGTTAAGGCCTGTTCTATATCTTTTTTATAAGTACCAGCTAAAGTATTCTGTGCTAATTCCTGTTGCTTTACAACTGTTTCCTGCAACTTTACGTGTTGCTTTGTTTTGCCAAAACCATATAAAGGCATTGTAAAAGAAACGCCTGCATTATAGTTAAATCTCATTTCGTAAACATCAGGAACATAACCATTTTTAATTCCTGTAGCTGCATGAGCGCCAATCATTGGTTTGTCTGCCAGTTTTGCTATCTCTACATCTTTCTTAGCCTGTAGTATTTTATCTTCTGCCAATAAGAATTCTGCATTGTTTTTCTGTGCAATAGCGGCACCATCATCAGCATTAATAAAGTTGATATCAAAGTCGAAAGCACTTGCATCAGCACGCTTAATGCCGGTAGTATATTCCAATAAATTAAACTGTTTTTCCAGACTATTTATCAGGTCTACTTTTCTATTCCCTTCTGCATCAATATTAGTTTGCAAATTCATCACATCTATCTTCAATGCATCACCATTCTTCAGTTTGTTTTCAGTAAGCTTCTTATTCTCTTCAAAGAACTGAATTACACTATCCTGAATGCTGATTGCTTTTTGCAGGTAAACTATATTGTAATAAATCACCGAAACCTGATTAGCCAATTGTGTCTTTACAAATTGTATATTGTGCTTAGCCAGTTGTATATCATTCTTCGCCTTTGCTACATTGGCTTTTATTCTACCAAAGTCGTAAAGGGCATAAGAACCAGATACCGATGTTGCAAGATTGTGCACTGGTGCAAACTGAAATTCATTACCTCCTAAAGGCACGGTAATCTTTGGCATTACGTAGGCATAAGATGCATCTAATCCTATATCGGGAGTCTTAGACAACTCTGTTAATGCAAGCTTTTCTTCTGCAGTTTTTACCGTGTTTTCTACCTCTTTTACTTTAGGGAAGTAAGAGAAAGATTGATTGATAAATCCCTTCAGCTCGGTATTTACTTTTACCTGAGCTGATGTTATATTAATGGAGCATATTCCCACTCCGATTATGATTAATATTTTCTTCATCTATTCTACGTTTTACGTTATTACAATTTATTAATGAGCCTCCGAAGCTGCTTTCATACTGGCATGTATTTCTTCTACCGACTTCTTCTTAATTCTTAAGAATGATACCAAAGGAATCACCAGTATAAAGAAGATGGTGATAAGCCTGAAGGTATCTAAATAGGATAAATAATAGGCCTGTCTATCTACATTATTACTAATTACGGTAAGTGCTTTAGTAGTTGCTGTACCCATATCTATACCACCCCTATTTATAAAGTTTTGTGCTATTGAATGGGACTGATTGGTAAAGGCTGCCGAGCCCTGGGTAAGGTTCGATACCAGATCCATTCTATGTTGTGCATAGCGCTGCGAGATATAATTGTTTGCCATAGCAATACCAAAGGCACCACCCAGCTGACGAATCATATTATTCAGCGCAATACCCGAGGCATAATCTTTTGGTTGCAATCCAGCTACTGCCTGATTAATCAATGGCAACTGCACCATACTCATCCCAACTGCACGCATAGCAAAAGGAAAAAAGAAGTCCCATTTACTTACATCCATACTCACCTGAGAACTTGTCCAGGTATAGCCTGCAAACAATAGAAACCCACAGACCACAAATGGAATAGGTGATACTCCTTTACTCATTGTTTTGCCTATAATGGGCATCATGATAACGGTAATCATGGTTGGTGCGAGTAATGTTAAACCTGTTTCCAATGGGGTATATCCAAGGGCTCTTTGTGCCAGTACAGGAAATACAAAAACGGAAGTATATAAACCAACACCCACTACAAAAGTGAAGATGGTGGTGAAGGCCAGATTTCTGTTATTCAATACCCTTAAATTAACAGCAGGCTTGTCAATTCTTAATTCATACCAGATAAAAGATACCAAACCAATTACCGCCAGTATAGCACAGATTCTTATGGTATAGCTGCTAAACCAATCTTCCGAATCTCCTCTTTCGAGTACATATTGCAGACAGCCAATACCGACCATCAACAAAAGGATACCACTATAATCAATTTTAATTTCTTTCTTTTTAGTACCCTCCCCATCTTTTTTAGCAATGAATGTAAAAGAAAGAAAAGTAGCTACTATACCAATAGGAATATTGATCATAAAGATCAATGGCCAGCTGAAGTGTTCCATGATATAGCCACCCAGCGTGGGTCCTAAAGTGGGCCCTAATACCAGGCCCATACCAAACAAACCTGAAGCTATTGGACGGTCCTTTGTTTCGAAGGCATCAAATAGAATGGCCTGTGAAGTAGATAGCAGTGCTCCACCACCTATCCCCTGCATAAATCGCCAGCCAATTATCTCAATCAGACTCGTTGATTGCCCACACATATATGAGGCAATAGTGAAGATAATCATGGAGGTAATATAGTAGTTCTTTCTACCAAAATATTCCGCTAAGAAACCTGTGAGTGGAATGATAATTACATTGGCAATAGCATAAGAAGTTATTACCCAGCTAATGTCTTCTATGCTTACCCCAAGGCTTCCGCTCATATCGCTCAGCGCTACGTTTACTATCGAGGTATCTATCAGTTCCATCACCGCAGCCGTAACTGTAGTAATAACAATAATAGCCCTCGCAAATCCTTTTGGAGTTGTTGTCATCAGGCTATATTATTTTATAGGAGCACTTACAAATACGCTGAGTCCAGCGCGTAGTGCTTGTTTATATTGAGCAGCATTTTTAATCTTAATCTTTACCGGTACACGTTGCGTAACTTTTACAAAATTACCACTCGAATTGTCTGGTGGTAACATAGCAAACTTAGCTCCGGTAGCATCACTTACACTTTCAATAATACCCGTAATTTTCTCTTCAGGAAAAGCATCTATTTCCAGCTCTACTTCTTTACCCGGAGTCAGGTTCTTTATTTGATTCTCTTTAAAGTTAGCCGTTACCCAATATGCAGTATCATTAATGATGGTAAATAAAGGAGAGCCTGCTTGTACAAACTGTCCTTCCGATACATTTTTCTTACCAATCTTTCCTGTTGATGGAGCATAGATTTTAGTATAGGAAATCTTCAACTTTACTTCATCTATCTTGGTTCTTTTAAACTTCAAAGTAGCCTCATTTTTCTTTACCATCGATTCCAATACAGCAATCCTGCTCTGAGCCGAACTAAGGTCGTTCTTGGTATTATCAAAAGCTTTCTGTGCCGATTGAAAGTTGTATTTACTGTCGTCCAGTTGCTTCTCGGTAATAGCTTGTTCGGCATACAGATTCTTGTTTCTGTTATATTCCGTTGTAGCCTGTTGCAGCTTTACATTACTTACTTCAATATTGCCTTTATTTACACTGAGTGATATTATTGCGTTTTGTAAACTCGCATTCGCATTGACAACATCTGCTTCGGTCTGTACATAATCGGCTTCCATTTGTGCTAGTTGATTTTGTAGTTCAGCATCATCCAGTTCTACTAAAAGCTGGTTCGATTTTACACTATCATAATCCTGAATGGCCAGTGTTTTTACATAGCCTGATACTCTTGTTAATACAGGTGTAATCTGCGTTTCTATCTGCGCATTATCGGTAGTTTCGTGTTGCATTGCATACGATACTTTCTTATAACCAAAGAAGATAGCCGTTAATAGTATAACGCCTATTACCAATAGTTTTACGGGGAATTTCTTTTCTTGTTGCGGTTCCATATTATTGTTTTTTTTATTGCTCTATTAATAAATGTGAATGAATTACTTGCTTTACATGTTTAATAATTCTTTTACGGAAGCGCTCATCGGTATACAGGTCAAAGTCCTTCCCTTTGTCCGTCATAATACTACACATCGATCTGGATAAAGTAGCCTGATTGATGGTGCCAATAATGGTAACAATGGTAAACTCTATATCCACCTTTTTAAATACCTTTCTTTTAATCCCTTTTTCTATTATCGAATGTATAATATCCTTGTTCTTCGAGAATACTTTGATGATCGTATTATGTATGTCTTCCCGCTGCTCCAGCAATAGTTCCTGATGTATTACCCTGTGGTATTTATGGTGTGTTAAAAACCGGTATACATAATGTTCTATTATAGCATCCAGTTTCTCTATCTCGGTCGTCTTTGTGTTATTGGTTATTTCTTCCAGGCGCTCTCTTATATAGGTAGCCCTATATTCTACCATGGCTTTAAAAAGGTTCTCTTTCGATCCAAAGTAGTAGTTTACCATTGCCACGTTTACTGCAGCTTTAGCAGCCAGATCGCGGATGCTGGTACCTTCGAAACCCTTTTCTGAAAAGAGTTCTATTGCTACGTTGATGATATGTTCTTTCTTATCTATTGCCATTCTACTAATTCTTTGCGGCGACAAATATTAAACAAATGTTTGAATTAAACAACTGTTTAATAATATTTTAACCTGAGGATGAATACAGCGAGGAAGGAGACAGGAGTGAGGAGATAGAACAATTACAACAGTAAATGGTATAAAAGGTTTATTGCTTTTAAACCAAAATACTTACTTCTAAATATGGTGTTAGTATTCATAACACCATAAATTATATTGAAATCAATCATTAAAATTTGAAAACATATATCGATTACGAGATTGCTACTCTAAATAATATTTTAAATCATTACAACATGGAGTTTACGCGTATAGATATAGGATGAAGTTGCTATACATTTTTACTTAAGGTTAGCAAATTACCAGTTAGTTTTTTACAGTTAGATAGACTATAACGACTGTTAGTGTCACTATGTTGAAAGTTGGTAACACTTTCACTACAGTTAGATAGACTAAAATGACTGTTAGCGTCACTATGTTGAAAGTTGGTATCGCTTTTACTACAGTTAGATAGACTATAACGACTGTTGTATAGACTATAACGACTGTTAGATAGACTAAAACGACTGTTGGATAGACTAAAACGACTGTTAGCTAAAAAGGGAGAAGTATTACATGAGGAATATTGATTTAGTTTGGTTTTGGGGTTTGCTAACTAGGGAGCGATGGTCGAGTAGGCAAGGGCATTTCAGCCCAAGCCTCTCACAGAACCGTGCTTGATAGTCTCCCATCACACGGCTCTTGACATACAAATCAAAATCGTGTATTAAAATACTGACCAGTGATAAAACATAGTTGGATGTGAA
>CAIVPM010000083.1 GCA_903907815.1 uncultured Chitinophagaceae bacterium
CAGATATTTATCAAGGCTTTACGTATCCGTACAATTCAGGAAAAGAAAGTACAATTAGTAAACGACGACCTTTACAGCGAATTTATCGGTATCATTAATTATGCCGCAATTGGTATCATTCAATTGAAACTAAACAACGCTGAAATAGAAGATTTGCCTGTAGAAACTACTGCACTTTATTATAGTGAAGCTATAAAATTCGCCAAAGATACTATGCTGAACAAAAACCATGATTATGGAGAGGCTTGGCGCAATATGAGCGAAGAAAGTATGGTAGATCTGATACTGGTAAAAATAGCCCGTATTAAACAGATTCTTCAAAATAATGGCAAGACTATTGTAAGTGAAGGTATTGATGCAAACTTTACCGACATTCTTAACTACAGTGTTTTTGCACTTATTCTGGCAGGTAAATTTTAGACTACTTTTTCCTACTTTAACAAATGTTGGTTATTCACAGGTTCACTAAAAGTGAGTCTATTAGTTACATTTGCAAAACTCAAAATTATTAACAATGAAAATACTGGTAAATACGCTTCGATGGCTGGTAGGTTTATTATTTATATTCTCCGGTCTTGTTAAAGTAAACGACCCTTCGGGACTAAGCTACAAAATGCAGGAGTTCTTTGATGTATGGAGTGTTCACTGGATGAATCCTTTTTCTATGTCTTTAGCCATCTTTATGAATATTTGTGAGGTAGTGGCAGGTGTAGGATTAATATTAGGAGTATCTAAAAAGTTCTATTCAGGGTTCTTATTATTGCTCATCATTTTCTTTACTTTCCTTACTTCCTACGTTTTATTCAGTGGCAAAATTACCGCCTGTGGTTGCTTAGGAGATTGTATTCCACTAACACCAATTCAAACATTTGGTAAAGATGTAATACTAACAATCATGGCTTTAATAATCTATTTGAAGAGAGATCTTATGGAGCCATTCTTACCTAAATTCACCTCCAATGGATTAATAGTATTTTCCTTAATTGCTTCTTTCCTTACACAGATGTATGTGTTGGATAAACTACCTTTTATAGATTGTTTACCATATAAAACTGGTAGCAACATTTTGAAACAAATGGAGAAACCTGCCAATGCTACTGACGATGAATTTGCTTATGTTTTTGAATATAAAAAGGATGGCAAAAAGGTAGAATATGCAGAAGCTAATCTTCCTGAGAACCTTGATTCTACTTATGAATTTGTTGCCAGAAACGAAAAGCTGATTAAGAAAGGAAATGGTTTGAAAGCAAAGATTGTAGACTTCACTTTAAAAACTGTTTCGGGCAATGATACTACTCAGGCTATCTTACATAAAACAGGCAAGTATATATTGTTGTTAGCGAAAGAATTTCCTGATCATGATGCTACATTTGACAAACGTTTTAATAATAAATATTTAGACCAGTTAGAGAAAGAAAATATACCTGTATTCATTGTAACGGCTGAGGCAAATCGTGCTCCTGCTTTTAAACAAAAGAATATTTGCATACTTTCATGCGACGGTACAGTTATAAAGACTGCAGCAAGAGTGAACCCAACTTATTTTGTAATGAATGGTGCCGATATTATTGCTAAATACAGTTACTCTAATGCTGATAAAATATTTTCCTTTTTAAAGTAATACTGCGTCATCCAACATCAATTTTTAATTATCAATTCAAAATCAGTGCTAACAGAATCTCCATACATACTTTATTCGGACGGTAACGGTAATATTTTCGAAGATTTATCGCTCTATGCTCTTGGCCGTGCAGGCTGGGATGCTTTTGAAGTACCAGTAGAAGACTGGATAGAATTACCCGAAGGAGGAAATCTGTACGAACTACCTGGCCGTAAAGGTATTGGGATAGATGTAGAAACTGGAGAGATGCGTTTATGTGAAAAGGGATGGGCAGTTGCTGCCTTTATTCCCCCTGCTCATACTGGTTTGTATATATCACCTTACGAGTCGGCTCCTGATGCTCCACTCCTTCCTTTATTTTGCTATACTGCTACTGGTTGGCTGGATAATAAATTCTATGTGCCAGCTGTAAGAATAGAACAGGATATACGCCAGGAATGTGCCGGTTATGATGATGGCAAAATAGCTACTGGCTCTGCCGACTTATTAAAGAACTATCCGCATAACCGTCTGGTAAAACACCTTATGGAAAAATGCTGTAATACTTATACTTGTCCTGCTGCCCGAAACTTTGCTTTGGGAAGATGGGAATGTCCGGTTCCCTCCTCGCCTGCCTGCAATGCAAATTGTATAGGATGTATTTCTTTTCAGCCTGCTGAAGAAGAGATTGTTTCTACGCAGGATCGTTTGACTTTTAAACCTTCTGCAGAAGAAATAGCAGAGTTTACAGTACCGCATTTAATGGAAGCCCCCTTCCCTATCATCAGCTTTGGACAAGGCTGTGAGGGTGAACCTTTATTAATGTGGGAGACTATTAAAGAAGCTATTATTGAAATAAGAAAGCATACCGATAAAGGCAGTATTAATATCAATACCAATGGCTCCAATCCTGCAGCAGTGAAAGCGCTTTGCGAGGTAGGATTAAATAGCATTCGCGTAAGTACCAATAGTGCTCAGAAACATATTTATACTAAGTATTACCGACCAAACAACTATCAGTTCGAAGATATAGTAGAGAGTATGAAAGTAGCCCGCAGCTTTGATGCATGGGTAAGTATCAATTATTTTGTATTCCCTGGCATGACCGATACTGTAGATGAATATGAAGCGCTAAGACAACTGATTATTGATACTGATTTAAACATGATACAGTGGCGCAATTTTAATATTGACCCCGACTGGTATTTGCCTCAGGTAGATTATTTTGAAACTGCCGAAATACTGGGTATCAAACAAATAATGGAACTGATTCACGACGAATTCCCCACTGTGAAATTTGGTTACTTTAATCCTCCTATTGAAAGAATTAAGGGTGAGTTTGATATAGATTTTGCCGGAGGAAAGTAAGTAGCAATTAAAATTAAAGAAGGTTTAATTAACTAAATTTCTTTAGTAAAAAGCTATAGTTTATTCACTTAAACAGCTTCTTTAAATATCTAATAAAAATCGCATCAAAA
>CAIVPM010000084.1 GCA_903907815.1 uncultured Chitinophagaceae bacterium
CTTAGAAGCTGTTTGAATTAAGTATTTGATATTCCTTATAGTGCGCAATCTGGGCTGCAACTTCTTTAAATTTTTCGCTATAGTTTCCGACTATAGCTGCAAAATTTGCATCGTTTCGCTCCAGGTAATCGCAATAATTAATTCTAAAAAATTAACTCAAACAGCTTCTTAAATTATCATTATTAATAATTGTAGCAATTTGAATATTTTTTGAATGCTTTATATTTACTAAAATCCTTTATTCATTATAGTATTTATTATATCATGCCAACAATGTAAAGTAAGGGGTTTTAATAAAAAAAAGTATGGTTAAATATATAAGTATTTTAGTTTTAATAATTCTGTTGCAGACAAAAGTTTCGGCCGGAACTTCTACTTCAAATTCAATTGCTGCTCTACAATTAGCAATAAACGCGGCTAAGTCCGGGGATACCATATTACTGGCAAATGGCGCCTACAACAATAATACACTTAGTATTGCTGTGAATAATATAACCTTAATGCCAGTAACTACTGGTGCTGTTTTTTTGAATGGAACCAATGCTATTACTATCAGTGGTAACAACATTACGTTAGCCGGTTTTCAGTTTACATCAGGTACTATAACGGGTAATGCCATTACTGTCAGTGGCAATAACAATATCCTTTCACAGTTAAATTTTAATGGCTACAATGCAGGTCACATGATCTATATAACTGGACAGTACAATGTTTTAACGCATAGTAATTTTCAGAATAAACCTGCTACTAATTTAGTGAATCATGGAGGTACTGGCGATATGGTTCAGATAATTCCCAACGCCACTAAGGTTGGATACAATACCATTCATTATTGTTCCTTCCAGCATATGCCTGGCTTTGGTGGTGATTATGGAAACGAATGTATCAGAATAGGTGATGGAGCATATTCTACTTATGTTTCCCGAACAGTAGTAGAGTATTGCTATTTTGAAGATACCGGCAATGGAGATAGTGAATCTATATCGGTAAAAAGTAAAGAGAATTGTTTGCGATACAATACTTCCAACAATAATCCCAATGCTATGTTCTCTTTTAGAAATGGAGATAATAATATTGCTTATGGAAACTTCTTTATCAAATCGGGTGGAATA
This sequence comes from uncultured Chitinophagaceae bacterium, assembly GCA_903907815.1. Taxonomy (GTDB): domain Bacteria; phylum Bacteroidota; class Bacteroidia; order Chitinophagales; family Chitinophagaceae; genus CANFLJ01. The sequence goes on from CAIVPM010000084.1 coordinate 1,113, forward strand.
AGATGTAAGGAATCAAACAATATTTATTGTTATAATAATTACTTTGGTGAATGTGGCATTAATCAAAATTCATCTTTGCCGGGCAAAGGGAAAGCACCCGTTTATCTGGAATATTTTGGTGCAGGATATGGCAGTAATTTTAATTTAATAAACAATACTTTTTATAGAGGTACAGCTAGTATCATTGATACTGCAATAACGAATTCAACCTGGGCCAATAATATATTTTATTCCGACTCTGCTACTATATTTTCTGGTACTTCTGCAGGACAAACCTTTGCTGGAAATATTTATCAGGGTACGCCTGGTATTACCATTAGTGCTGGTATGAATAAAGTAAATCCACAATTAATGTTGAATGCTGCAGGGTATTATAGTATTTCCGCAGGAAGCCCTGCTATTGATGCATCAGTTAGTAGCTATCCAACTATACTAGGTATTCCTGGTATTAACGATGATTCTACAATTGCCTTGGACATTGCAGGAAGAACTAGGCCTGCTAATGTATTACTGAAAGATGTAGGTGCAGATGAATATACAACAGCTGTTACTACTAATCATCCTTTAAGCTTGTGTGAAACTGGTCCTGCTTATTTATGTGGATCAGTACCTGTTTCTTTCATAAATATTAAAGCTGAAAAATCTGGGACTAATGCTGTTAGAATTCAATGGAAAACTGCCAATGAAGTTGGTATAAAAGAATATATAGTTCAACAAACTTTTAATGGGTTAACCTTTAAGGATATTGGTAAGGTAACAGCAAAATCTGTTGGCTATTATGAATATATTGATCCTATTACTACTCTCAATATAAGTTTTAGTACTGTTTATTATCGTATACAAAGTATTGATAAAGATGGTAAAAACAGTTATAGTGAAGTAGCTAGTATATACTTTGATGATAAGCATTTTTTTAGAATCATTCCTAACCCTGCAAAAGATTTTGCAATTATTTATTTTAATGAATCAATTGATAAAGGAACTCTAGAAGTATTTGATAAGATGGGCAGATTAGTAAATATGCAGACTTTAATAGAAAGCACAAACAGCTATACATTAAACACCCAAAACTTGACTAAGGGCTTCTATCTGATAAAAATATATAGAAACATGAACTGCTACAGTGAAAGCTTGCTGATAAACAAATAGTGTTTTATTTGAAATTTAAGTTGATATAATAATAACTTAATTACTTTAAAGGCCCTTCGATTACTTAATTATATCCTTATTGCGTTCTTCTAGCATACTGTAGTACTCAATTCTTTTTGTAATGTCCTTAATGCTGGTAAGTGCTATATTTTTTTGTTTATAGCTGATAATACTTAATTTAAATTCTGCAGGGAATTGTTCTCCATTTTTATTTTTTGCAGTAAGTATTACTGTTTTATTTACAACAGAACCTGAACCTGGTGCACTAAAATATTGATATATATTTTGAGGTTGTTGTTTATTAGGCGTAGGTATTAATTCAGAAAGTTTCTTACCTATTATTTCAGAAGCGGAATAGCCAAATAATACTTCTGCCTGCGAATTAAAAATAATTATTTTACCCTCTTCAGCTACTCCTACTATCGCATTTGGAATAGATTCCAGAATAGACACAGTATATTTATTTTGATCTTCCAGTATTTCCTTACTATGATCTAATGCCTCATTTTGAAACTTAAGTTTATTAATGGTTTTTGCAATAATATACCCAAGAACTAACAATAATATTAAAAGAATAAACAATGTGCCATAAATAGCTCTTTTAGAATCACGGATATATTTAACTATATCCTTTATTTTACTATTGGTATCTGCCACCAGATAATTGGAGAGCGTTGTTAAAGCATTATGATATGCATCGTATTTTAACTGTTGTACATTCTTTAAATAATATAGTTGTGCAGTTAAATCTGCGCCATATTGATAATTTAATTGAATTAGTGTATTTCGTGATTCTGTATTCTCATTTCTAATAGTTATTAGTTGATTAAATAATTCCTGTTCTTTATTACTACCAATATATTTGGAAAAGGCATCATATAAACTATCATTTTGTATTTGAGTTTTAGTAATCTTTTTTTCTTCATTCCTCATTGCAGTTACACCTGTGTCAAGAGTTAGTTTAAAAGTCTCTATCTGAATATAATCAGCATTTTTACGTATATCAATTAATAGGGATAGTTTCTTTGCTGATAGGTTTGAAATTTCATCATATTTCTGTACACTATGGGTGTTGAATCTGAATAATAATAATATAACTCCTATTATCAGCGCAATTATAACTCCATACAATAAAGTTAGCCTGTTAGTGTTTCCTCCTACTGTTGAATAAC
>CAIVPM010000085.1 GCA_903907815.1 uncultured Chitinophagaceae bacterium
ATAATTACTGCCAACTATGCCCAAAAATCATCCAATTATAAAGTACTTGTTGTAGCGTTTTACAACATGGAAAACTATTACGACACTACCGATAATCCAACGGTAAATGATGATGATTTCACCCCACTGGGAATTAAACATTATACGTCAGCTATTTATAAATCAAAAACAGAACAAGTGGCCAAAGTAATTTCAAAGATTGGCACAGATGTTAATCCTGGAAATATAGACGGTCCGGTTTTACTGGGTGTTGCAGAAATAGAAAACGATACAGTATTAAACGATCTTACCCATAATCATTTTATTTCTTCCAGAAAATATCAATATGTACACTACGATAGTAAAGATGCAAGAGGTATCGATGTAGCACTTATTTATAATCCTGCCAGTTTTAAAGTAGAAGAAAGCAAGGCTATTGCCGTAAAGTTCCCTGGAAGCAAGAAATTTTTCACCCGGGATATTCTTTGGGTTAAAGGAAAACTAGATGGCGAAACCGTACATGTATACGTAAACCACTGGCCTTCCCGCTTAGGTGGAGAAGAACAAAGTGCTCCATTCAGGAATCTTGCAGCCAGAATATGCAAAAAACATATCGATTCTATAGCATTTGCCGATGGTATACAAAAGGTAATTATTATGGGCGATTTCAATGATGATCCTATCAGTGCCAGTATATTAACTATTCTGGGCGCCAAAGAGAAAAAGGAAGATGTAAAGAAAAACGGCATCTACAATCCTTGGATAGAACTATACAAAAAAGGAATAGGCACCTTAGCTTATCAAGATAGTTGGGGACTTTTCGATCAGATTATGTTTACTTCTCCATGGCTTACAAAAGCGCAGAATGGCTACTTTTTATACAAACAACATGTATTCAACCGCGAGTTTATGATAGAGAGCATTGGCCAGTATAAAGGCTACCCTTTAAGAACCTACGACGGCAATAATTACAGAGGTGGCTATAGCGATCATTTTCCAACTTACGTAGTACTCTTAAAAAGGTTACAATAAAAAATTGTCTTTTTTTTGTGTTATATTAAAAACTCCTCTACATTTGTTGTTCGCCAATGCGATTTTCTCCATGTTGCTCTAAGTTAAAATGTAAATGCTTATGGGTTCAGGGTTAAGTTTTTCTACCATTGGTTTATTTATTTTAATTTAAAAATTAAACACATGAACATTTACGTTGGAAACCTAAATTGGAGCCTAACTAACGAAGAGCTTGAACAAATGTTTACTCCTTACGGAGAAGTAGCTTCAGCTAAAATCGTAACAGACAAATTCAGACAAGAGCGCAGCAAAGGCTTCGGCTTTGTTGAAATGCCTGATGATGAGGCTGCACGTGCTGCTATCAGTGCTCTTAATGAGACTGAAGTTGGCGGTAGAAACATTATCGTAAACGAATCAACACCAAGACCAGAAGGCGAAAAGAGAAGCGGTGGCTTCAAAAAGAGCTTTGGCGGCGGCGGTGGCTACGGCGGCAACAGAGGCGGCGGTGGCTATGGCGGCGGCGGTAGAAGCAGCGGCGGTGGTTACGGTGGTGGTGGCGACAAAGGTCGTTACAACCGTGGTGGCGATAGCGGCGGCGGTTACGGCGGTGGCGGCGGAAGTCGTTATTAATAGTTAATTACAACTAATTTTAATACAAAAGCAACTTGCTGATAATCATCGGCAGGTTGCTTTTTTGTTATTACAGTAGTAACAATAGAAACCAATTGATACATGCATCTCAGTAATATTGGGGTTGAATCGTAATTATAAATTTGACAAGAGATTCATCGATATACTACTTGCATTTCGTATTTATTTTCCTATTACCGAATTTACAAATTTTCAAATTTGTATCTCCTAAATAGCATTTTTAGCATTTCTCTTTTTACTATTCACGTACTTTAGCACGCAGTTATTTTTTATATGGGTATCATTCAAAAGCAAGGAGTAAGATCATCTCTTTATATAATTCTGGGATTTGTAATAGGCGCAATCAATCTAATGATTCTTTCTACCGCCTTTCTTACTCAAACCCAAATAGGTATTACCCGAGCATTAATCGATTCCTCCACTACCCTTGTGGCTTTCTGCTCCTTAGGAACCATCAATCTAATATACAAATTTTACCCTTATTACCGGGATCATCTTGATGTAAAAAAGAACGACTTACCTTTTATTACCGCCTTTATTAGTTTAATTGGCTTCTGCCTGGTAGCGTTGTTTTGTTTTATTTCTAAAGACTTTATTATCCGTAAGCTGGGGAAATCGCCTGAATTTGCCAATTACTTTTTCCATATTTTCCCTTACACTTTTATACTGTTGATATTCTTATTGCTGGAAGCCTATATGTGGGCACAACACAAATCGGCTATTACCAATTTTCTTCGCGAAACATTAGTCAGAATCATTACTACTGTCCTTTTATTGTTATTTGGATACAAGATTATCAACTTCAATACTTTTATGAATGGGTTTAGTCTGCTATACCTTATTCCGGTAATAATAGTAATTGTAATGTTAATCCGCTCTGGCAAATGGCGTTTGAATATTATAAAACCCTCAAAGGTTACCCGCAGACTAAAAAAGAAGATGCTCGTTTTTGGTTCCTTTGTTTTAGGAGCACACTTTTTAAATGTACTGGCACGTACCAATGATACTTTTTTAATTGTAGGTTTAAATGGACTAAAAGATTTAGGGGTATTTTCTATTGCCCTCTACATTACCGCTATCATGGATATTCCGCAACGAAGTTTAGGAATAGCCATTCCTTTATTATCGCAGGCATGGAAAGATAAAGACATGGATAATATCACCAATATATATTCAAAAAGTGTTTCCAATCTGCTGGTAGTTGGTCTGGCAATGTTTGGACTAATATGGCTGAATATTCACAACCTTTCTTTTTTCCTTACCCACGTTATGTCGAAAGGAAATCAGAACTGGAGCATGATAGAACCTATTGTATTTATCCTGGGAATTGCCAAAGTAATTGATCTAGGTACTGGTGTAAACGGCAGCATTATTGCTACCAGCAACTTATGGAAATTCGATTTTTTTACCAATGTATTTTATACCATCCTATCCTTACCCCTCAACTTTTTCCTGATAAAATATTTCGGACTACCCGGCTTAGCCTTATCCAATCTGGCAGCACTTATTTTGTTTAATAGTGTACGTTACTGGTTTTTATACCACAAGTACAATTTGCAGCCATACAATTATAATCATCTTAAATTATTGATCACAACCATTGCTATCTATGCGCTGATATACTTTATTCCAAGGTTAACCAATATCTATATAGATACAATTATGAGAGTAGGCATTTTTAGCAGTATGTTCCTCATTACAATATATAAGATTGATGTAGCTCCCGACATCAATAAAATGATCAATAAAAGACTTCGTTTTCTGAGCATAAAAACCCATTCCTAACGTAAACAAACAGCAAATTCCGGATTCTCTTGCCCTAGCGCTTGTAGTAACCGCGCTTTTACTAGTCCGTTGAGGCCTCGACGGTGTAGTATTTGCCCTATTACCACATCGTTGTGCCCACGCTGGTGTAGTAAAAGCGCTTTTACCAGTGCGGCTTGCCCTAGCCAGAGTAGTATTTGCCCTTTTACTACATCGTTGAGCCCATGCCGGAGTAGTAACTGCGCTTTTACCAGTGCGGCTTGCCCTTATACGAGTAGTAAAAGGGCAAGCCAAAGCAGTATTTGGACAAATAATTTAAACCCGGATTACGCATTAGAATACTATTGCAATTTCCAAATACTTCAAACACAAGCATTTACTTTATTTTTTGTTGTTACCATAGTCCACTATGCTTTCCATCAAAAAATCTGCATAAACACTTGTCTTTATTGTATTTGAAACTTTCATTACGAACTCTAACGCGTAATCTGGGTAAAACAAAAGCAATTATCAATTGGGGATTCCGAATTATTAATTGCGTAATATCTGATTGTAAATTGTTAATGATAACCAGCAATGGGATTGCTGGCTGTAGGATAAATATGTTGAATTATCCTCTTATTACTTAACTTCTTTTTTCCAGTGAAGTTTCTTTCCAATTGCAAATACTTTGTCGGTAAATACAATATCGGTCAGTTCTATTACCCATACTTTTCCTCCCATAACTTTTGCAAAAGGGTATTTTGAATAATAAACCTTTTCGGCCTTTTCCTCCAATAGTCCTGAGGGGGTAACAAAAACACCTTTAAATTGTATTCCTTGTGTTACACCTTTCTTTAAAGCATCGGGTAAAATAGTGCCTGCTACTAAAGAATATTTTTGTGATAATTGAATATGACTGGTTGCTGGATCCGATTTAAAAACAACTGCATTCCATTCTTCGTGATAAGCATAAAAACAGGTAGCACAATGCGGATAAGTTTCATCCATACTGGCCATGCTTAATACTGTTTGTTGAGAAATGAATTTCACGATAGAACTGTCAGGAGCTTGCAGATAATCAGTTGATTCGGTCATAATACGAGTAAAAATTTATTTATAAATACAAACCCTATTATATAAACAATTGCATTTAGACAGTGCAAATGTAAGGTTATTAATACGCTTCTATTGATACTTTGTTTAATCTTTTCATAAAGAAATAGGTTTAATGGTGAATTGTTGCAATATTACTCAATTTCTTATCGCACACTATTTCCCCATAGTGGATAATAGCTAAAAAGGTAAGCCTCTTATGCTTAATTTTGCAGCCTATTTAATTACATTCAATATGAGTTTGTTCATTAGTCAATCAGAAGAGTTTCAACGAAGACATATAGGCCCCAACCCTATCGATACCCAAAAAATGTTACAAACAACTGGTCATTCATCTCTGGATGAATTGATTGAGTTAACCATCCCTGAATCTATTCGTATTAATCATGCTATGAATATTCCTGATGCTATCAGTGAATATCAATACCTGAATCATATCAGGGATATAGCTTCTCAAAACAAAGTATTAAAAACCTATATTGGTCAAGGATATTACAATACCATTACACCAAGCGTTATCCTGAGAAATATTTTCGAAAACCCAGGTTGGTATACTCAGTATACTCCTTATCAAGCTGAAATATCGCAAGGTAGACTGGAGAGTTTATTGAATTATCAAACCATGGTGGCCGATCTTACAGGACTTCCTATTGCAAATGCATCCTTGCTCGATGAAGGTACTGCTGCTGCCGAGGCAATGGCTATGCTGTTCCATCAGGTAAATAAATCGGATGATGCATTAAGAAAGAAATTCTTTGTAGATGAATCGGTATTTCCACAAACTAAAGCAGTATTGGTTACCCGTGCATTGGCAATAGATATTGAAATTGTTTTTGGACATTATGACAATATCCATATCAACGAAGATTATTTTGGAGCTTTGGTACAATACCCTAATAATAATGGTAGTATAGAAGATTATAGTGCCTTTACAGATAAAGCACATCAACATGGATGTTACGTAGTTTTTGCTACCGATCTAATGGCTTTAGCTTTACTAAAATCACCTGGAGAATTAGGTGCTGATGTTGCCATTGGTTCTTCACAAAGATTTGGGGTACCATTGGGCTTCGGTGGACCACATGCTGCATTCTTTTCTACAAAGGACGAATTTAAAAGGTCACTGCCAGGAAGAATCATTGGCGTAAGCATAGATGCACAAGGCAACCCTGCACTGCGTATGGCTTTGCAAACCAGAGAGCAACATATTAAGAGAGAAAAAGCCACTTCCAATATTTGTACTGCACAGGCTTTACTAGCCAATATGGCAGCAATGTATGCGGTATATCATGGTGCTGATGGATTGAAAGATATTGCTACCAGAATTGCTTTACTTACACAACAACTTTCCGAAACACTTGCTGAGCTTGGTTTTCACAACCTAAATTCATTCTTCTTCGATACCATTAAAATACAATGCGATACCGAAGCATTAAAAGAAATATCAGAGAAACACAATATCAACTTCCGCTATTTTGATGACAGACATACTGGCATCTCTATAGATGAAACTACCACTCGTCAGGACATTGTAGACATATCTTTTGTGTTTGCAGAATTAGCTGAGAATAAAGATTCCGTTGTGGTTTCTTTTGAAGAAGAAAAAACGCTGAATACTATTCCTGATTTTGCAATAAGAAATACTGAATACCTTACGCATGCAGTATTTAATACTTACCATAGCGAAAGTCAAATGATGCGTTATCTGAAATATCTGGAGAATAAAGATTTATCGTTAAACACCAGTATGATTTCGCTGGGTAGTTGTACCATGAAACTGAACGCTGCAACGGAAATGATTCCATTAAGCTGGCCCGAATTCAGTAGCATACATCCCTTTGCTCCAGCATATCAAACAAAAGGTTATCAGGAAGTAATAGACCATCTTTCCGATTACCTATGTGCTATTACTGGCTTTGATGCTTGTAGTCTTCAGCCTAACAGTGGTGCACAAGGAGAATACGCCGGGTTGATGACTATTAAAAACTATCATGCTGCTAATGGCGAGAAACAAAGGGATATTGTATTGATTCCTATATCTGCACATGGTACTAATCCTGCAAGCGCTATCATGGCGGGTTTAAAGGTAGTTGTGGTAAAAAGTGATGAAGAAGGACATATAGATGTAGCCGACCTTAAAGCTAAGGCTGCTCAATATAAAGAAACCTTATCTTGTTTGATGGTTACTTACCCATCTACACATGGTGTTTTTGAAGAAAGTATTAAAGAAGTTTGTCAGACTATTCACGATAATGGTGGACTGGTATATATGGATGGTGCAAACATGAATGCGCAGGTTGGTCTTACCTCACCTGCTACTATTGGTGCAGATGTTTGTCACCTGAATCTGCATAAAACATTTGCCATTCCACATGGCGGCGGTGGCCCTGGAATGGGACCAATTTGTGTAGCAGCAGACCTTGCTCCATACCTTCCTTCTCACACTATTTTTCATACCGATTCAAATAGCTTTAAACAGTATAATACGGGTGCAGTTTCTGCTGCTCCTTATGGTAGTGCAAGCATTCTATTAATCAGTTACGCCTACATTAAAATGCTTGGGTCGCAAGGGATAACAGATGCTACCCGATACGCCATTCTGAATGCCAACTATATGAAGGCAAGACTGGAAGGATGTTACAGTATTCTTTATACTGGTCATAATAATACAGCTGCACATGAATTTATTATAGATCTAAGACCATTTAAAGCTTCTGCCGGAATTGAAGCGGAAGATGTAGCAAAGAGGCTGATGGATTATGGCTTCCATGCTCCTACCCTTAGCTTCCCTGTTGCAGGAACTATTATGATAGAACCTACTGAAAGTGAAGACAAAGCAGAGCTGGATAGATTCTGTGATGCATTAATTGCAATTCATGGCGAGATAAAAAGAATAGAATCAGGCGACCTTGATAAGACTGATAATCCTTTAAAGAATGCTCCTCATACACAACATGTAATTTGTGCTGACGAATGGAATCATCATTACTCCAGAAAAGAGGCTGCATTTCCTATTGGCTACCTGTCGAAACAAAAATTCTGGCCTTCTATAGGAAGAATTAATAATACTTTTGGTGATCGTAACCTGGTATGTACTTGTGCCCCTACCGAGTCTTATGCGTAAAGACAAGGCATGCCTTGTCTTTACGACAGTATGACATAAAAAAAGCGTTCTGTTTCAGAACGCTTTTTTTGTTGGGTTACCAGGATTCGAACCTAGACAGACAGAACCAAAAACTGTAGTGCTACCATTACACAATAACCCAATCCTTTATTAACGGGTTGCAAAAATAATGGTACAGGTTATTCCAACCAAATTGTTTTTTAAATTTCTTTGAATTAATAGTCCACTATTTTCGCAAACGCTTTATCAGTAAGTCTTTCAGATGATTAATTCTTTCTAACAACCCACTTAATCATCTCTTTCCAGGTTATCTTTTTGCCATACATCAGTATACCAGTGCGGTATATCTTGCCTGCAACCCATGTAGTTCCTAAAAATCCTGCTATGAGTAATATTGCGCTTAACGCAAGCTGCCAGTATGGCACCGTATCGGGAACACCATAGGCAATTCTGGCCATCATAACTATAGGAGAAGTTAGAGGAAATATGCTACCAAATACAGCCAGCCCACTGGTTGGTTCATTTACTGCTTTAGTCATTATTACTATGGCAAAAATGATTGGCATCATAATAGGCAACATTAAACTCTGTGCATCCTGAGGGTCTTCGTTTACAGCGCTACCTACAGCAGCAAACAAGGAAGAGTATAATAAATATCCTCCAAGAAAGTAGAATACAAAGCATCCTATAATCATAGAAATATTTACTTGTTTAAATCCATCCATTATAGCACCTATACCCCCATGATCCTGAATTTGTTTTGCAGCTTGTACACCAGCAGGTTGAACTGCAACCTGAGAAGCATGATGCATTAGCTCTGGAAACAGTATAGGCAATAAAATCATCTGTAGCCCTATTACCAATACTATCCAGATAATAAACTGCAAAATACCTACAGCTCCTATACCGGTTATCTTCCCCATCATTAGTTGGAATGGTTTTACACTACTAACTATCACTTCTGCAATCCTACTGGTTTTCTCTTCCATCACCCCTCTCATTACCATGCTACCATATATAAACAGTAACATATAAATCAACATGGCAGAGGCAAAGCCTACCCCATAACTAATACCGACTTTAGTGGCAGTATCTTCTTGTCCGCTAATGTTAGCAAACTTTATTTTATTACCATTCTGAATACTGTCCAGCTCACTTTTGGATACATGAAGTGATAGTAGTCTTTGTTCTTCTAAAATCTTCTCGAACTTACCCTGAATCTTCTCTCTGGTCATAATGCCCAAAGACTTAGCAGAACTAAGTTGCAAGGTATCTTTGCCATTAGGATTAAAGTTCTGTGGAATAACAAGGTAGCCATCAAACTTCTTTAAATCAACCAACTCATTCAGCTGTGGAGTGGTAATAGAAGTGCCTACCAGCTTGTATTCTATTTCATCGTCCTGCTGAAACTTTCCGTTGAATATATTGGCTTTATCTACAATGGCAATTTTAGTATTGTTGCCAGTCTTTACCTGAAAATAAATCATCAGGGCATAGAACCCAAAGATTAATAGTGGCAACAGAATAGTAGTTAATAAAAAGGTCTTTTTCTGAACCCTTGTCAGAAATTCTCTTTGTGCTATAAGGTATATCTTATTC